>JAILCM010000203.1 GCA_024680155.1 Treponema sp. | reverse complement strand
GCTGTAATTTTTTGTGCCGAAATTTATGCCGACAATGGAAATTATCGAAAAGCAATTTCTGTTCTTGAACCATACACCAATGGAAAAGATGATTTTGCCGCAAGATGTTCATTTTTTAAAGCAAATTACTACGACAAAAGTGATGATTTAAAATCGGCAGTTGCAGCATATCAAAAAGTTTGTGAAAATTTTCCGCGTTCAATTTATGCAGATCAGGCAATGTTCCGTTGCGGCGAACTTTATTATTCACGCGGAGAATTAAAACTCGCCGAAGAAGCTTTTACAAAATATCTTTATGAATATTCAAATGGAAAATTTACTGATGGGGCGTTTTATTTTAGCGGTGAGTGCAGCCTTAAAAATGGCCAGCTTGACCGTTCGATAATGCAGAATAGAACGCTTTTGGAAAAATATCCACAAAGTTCCTATTCGTACGGGGCCGGAAAAAATCTTCTGGAAGCTTATTATCAGCAGGAACGTTATTCCGAAGCTTTGGAAACTGCGCGGATGCTTGTAAAAAATTATCGTGTTCAGGCAAATTCCGACAGCATTGGTAAAAGAATAATTGAACTTGAACAGATTACCGCTGGAACTGACCGACGAATTGTAGAAAAAAAGAGCGAATACGAGCAGAAAGGCAAACTTTCTACTAAGGGAGGGCGCATTTGTGGAACCGAGCTTGTAAAACTTTATTCAAAATATGGTTCGCAGGGTGAAGCACTTTCTCTTGCGCTTTCACTTGTTCAGGTTCAAACCGACGCTACCGAAGCTGAATATGGTGCCGAAAATTCTGAGTTTGCCGCATCTTATTACGCTAAAAATTCCAACGCAAAACAATCCGCAGAATTCTACCTTAAGGCTGCCGCTTTTTACCGAACTGCCGGAAATTCTCAAAAAGCTGCCGCATCTCTTTATTCTGCTGCTGATTCTTTTATGACCGCTTCTATGAAAGGTGATGCACAGGAAACCGCAAAACTTCTTGTTCAGTTGTACCCAGATACTAAGCAGGCTAAAAAAGTTATGGATTTGGTAAAGTAGGGCAGGGAGGAACGGATTATGATTGAACAGATTTTTATGAATGAATATAAATGTGGAAATAGGGATGTGGAGGTTCGTGGATTTTTGAAGCGTGGATGTATGCCGGCTCGCGGGTTTTTACTGGCTCTTGATGGCTCAAAAAAAATCCTTTTTGCCTCCGCTGTGATTTCCGCTTTATCTTTTGCAGTTTTCGCTCAAACTCAAGGGGCGCCTGCAAATCAATCTAAAAACGAACAGATTGTTCTTCCAGATTTGACCACTGTAATTTCTACCGACGACCAGACAGAAACTGCGCTCCAGCTTCCTCCTTTTGAAGATGTGGTTGAACTTCCAAAACAAACTGCCGGAATAATCCTGGAACTCGAAGTGCAGGAAGAAGCTGCAGAACCAGAGCCGGCCCCTCAAATTGCAGAAGTTCAACAAAGCAACGAACGTTTTGAAGTGCAGGGTGCGATTGGTGGTGGTGCTCCATCTTTGTTTACAGGAGATTTTTCTTTAACTCAACCGGAAAGCGAAAATCCTTTTGGAATACAATTTTCACATCATTCTCAAAACGGTTTTGCATTTAATTCTTTTTCTGACGGTTTTTACAAAAAAACAACCCTTGTAAAAATGTCAAAAGCAATCACAACCGAAAATATCAAGTCATCTTTTGGCGCTTCTTATGACGAAATTCAAAACGGACTTCAAAATCAAACTGAATACGAAACTTCTGTCAGTCAGGATACAATTGCGCTGAACGGAGATTTTAAATGGAATGCAGGTTACGGAATTACAGTCGACGCTGCTCTTAATTCAGATTTTTATTTCCGTTTTGAAGATTTGCTTTTGAATTCTACCGCTCCAGACTGGATAAAAGGCGGTTCTTCGTTTGATCTTGCACCAAAAGCAGGAATTTCGTGGGAATATTTTACTAAAAAAAGTGCAAATAGAATTCTTCTTGATTTTGACGTGCTTTATAATCTGGAAGTTCTTGCTTCAAAATATGTTACCGGGGAACGGGCGTTAAATCGTGTTGATTTGGAACTTGGTTTTGGCTGGAATAACGACATCATTTCTACAAAAGCAAACGTTGGAACAATTTTTAGCAGCCGCTTGAATTCAAATGTGATTTCGGTACCGTTTACAGTTGGCGTTGCATTTAATATCCCGGTTTATTTTTCGAAAAATCGTCTTTTTATAGAAGTTGAAGGCGGAATGAAATCTTACCAGAACACTAATTCAAAACTTGAAAAAAAATATGCGTTTACGGCTTTGTCTGATCTAACTTCTGAATCTTCCGACTGGTATTCGCATTTTAAGATGACCGTTCCGTTAAAATCGGCATTCAGTGCGTCGGCCCAAGTTGATTACGCAAAAACGGCCTTTAATAATGGAATTTGGGAACCTGTGTACAATGATGAAAATTATGTTTCGGGACTTTATTCTTACACTCAAAAAAATCACGAACTTTTGAGTACGCTTTTTTCGCTTGATTTTAACTACAAAATTTTCAGTATAAGTTCTGCCTTAAAATCAAACTGGAACGACATTCCTGCTTTGGAAAGTAAACATTTAATCACTTTTAAAACTGGAATTGTATCCCCACAAGAAAAAATTGGTTTTAATATAGAAGGCGGCTGGCATTTGGATTCGGAAGATTCAACGCCAATCGTAAATTCAAATTTCTTTGTAAAAATTAATCCGGCAGTTACAATGTCGCTTTCAGTTTCTGATTTGTTAAAACTTACCGGAAACGAAAAACGCATTTACGCTGGAAAATATATTTCAGAAAGTGGAAGTATTTGCCTTTCTGTAAAATTTGTTTTATAAAAAAGAAGAGGTATTAAAGATGAATTTGTTTAACACTTTAAAAGCTGGTGGTCCGCTCATTATTCCAATCATCATTTGTGGAATTATTGCGACTTTTATTATTATAGAACGCTGTGTGTATTTTCATACAATTAAAAAACGTGATGAAAAACTGATTCAGAATATAAACAGTTCGCTTGCAGTTGGAGATTACGAAGCTTGTGCCGTTGCCTGTGCCGAATGTGATACTCCGCTTTCTCAGGTTTTAAAAAAGGCAATTGACAGCCGCCGTCTTGAAGAACGGGATTTACGTGATTTAGTTGAAGCCGAAATGGATTTTGTAATTCCGCATTTTGAACATTTTATTACGCCGCTTGGAACAATTTCTAATATTTCAACTTTGCTCGGATTGTTGGGAACTGTAACCGGAAATATCAAGGCATTCAACGTACTTGGTTCCGGCGGTTCAATGGGAGATCCTGCTGCTCTTGCAACTGGAATTTCAGAAGCATTGATTACAACCGTTGCAGGTTTGATTGTAGCAATTCCATCGGTAATTTTTCATAATTATTTTGTTTCGCGCGTTAATCGCCGTATTGTAGAAATGGAAGCTCACGTAACTTCTGTTGTTTTAAAGCTTACAGGACGAGTACGATAAGATGAAATTAAGAACACGAAGAGGTCACGTTCAGGCAAATGTCGACATGACCCCAATGATTGATATTGTTTTTCAGCTGATTCTCTTTTTCCTTGTTTCTACAACTTTTGCTGTTCTTCCGGGAATTAAGTTGAATTTGCCTCAGAGCCGGACTTCGGAAGGAACTTCGGTTGAAGGAATTACAATCAGTGCCAGCAAGGATGGCCTTTTGTTTTTTAATGATAAAGAAGTTCTTTTGGAAAATCTTGGTGCGGAACTTATTGCTTTTGACACCGGTGATACAGATAAATTGCAGTTTCCTGTAAGTCTGGAAGCCGACAGCGAAGTTACCAACGGTACTATTGTAAGTATTTTTGATGTAATTCGTGAAAGCGGTTATTCCGTAATAAATCTTAGGACAGCGACTGAAAAATGAACTCAAGGCCTTTAGTTGGAAAAAACAGTTCTCCTCATGTTGCAAGCCTTTTTATTGCGGTACTTACTACAAGTATTTTCTGGATTTGCTTTACAATTTGTGCGTTTGTTTTAAAGCCTTTCCATAAAAATCAGAAATTTGAAACCGTGCAGATTGTTTTAAGTTCAACTCCGGTAGAAACAAAGACTGAAGAATCAAAAGCTGAAAATCACGAAAACGAAGAAAATGAGCTGGCCAAAATTGACGAATCTGTTCCGCCTGTTGAAGAGATGATTCAGGAAACTGCGGTAGAAGAATCAGTTCAGAATGAAATTGCGCTCCCTTTGGAAGAAACAGCTCCTGTTACGCCGCCTGCTCCAGCTCCCGAAAAGCCTGTTCCGCAAAAAACTCAGGAAACTCAAAAGCCGGTACAGAATAATACAAAAACAAGTGCAAAAACAAACGAAACTCCGGCGGATAAAAAAATTGACTGGAACAGTTTTGATTATGCAAATGATTATTCGGATTTGGATAGCTTTGATTTTTCTAGTAAAACTACTTCTTCTGCGGATGATTTTGATTTGAATTCTTTTGATAAAGTTGCAACTTCTTCTCAAACTTCAAATGAGCCAAGAAAAGTATATGGTGAAAGTGGAATTGAAGGAAGTGCGGCCCAGTCGACGACGACTACAAATCAGCGGCAATCTGGTGGCGGAAAAACTCAGGATGATACGACGTTTTCCGCTTCTGACAAAACAAAAGGCATGTTGAATAATGTAAAGCAGTCAACTTATACTTCATCTTTGGATAATGGTTCAAAATCGGTTTCGACAGTTTCTACCGAAAAAAAGGACGGAAAACTTGCGGTTGCAATGTCTGATGGTACAACCCGCGTTCTTTTGGACCCGCTTTCACCTTCAATATCACTTTCTTCCGAAGCAGCCGCCACAATTGATACAGATAAAAATGTAAAAATCAGTTTTTCGGTTTCTGCAAGTGGAAATGTAATTGATATAAAAATAACTCCAGAATCAATCCTGCCGGAAAAAGTGCGTGAAGAAATCCGTAATCAGCTTAAAAACTGGAAATTTGAATCATCTTCTTCAAGCGCAAGTGCAAGTTTTGAATATACAATTATAAAAAAATAAGAAAATCCTTTTTTAAGTGCACCTCTAAAGTTGAACCTATAAACTTAAAATTTTAAAAGGTGCATTTTTTATTCTGCCTTGTATACTTTTACCCAGTCAACGTAAAGTCGGGCAGGAAGGGCTGTTTTGTCAATAGGTCCGCCCCATTTTCCAAATTCAGCAGTAATTTTCATGTAATTTTTTGATTCAACTATTCCACCCCAGGCTGCAGCACCTTCTTTTGTTGAATCCCAAAAAGGCTTTTCATTATTATCCAGATAGGCTTTGTAATATTCAGGCGTCCATTCAAAAGTAACTTCGTGCCATTGGTTGTAAAAATCATCTTGTATAAAAAACTGACTGCCGTGCGATTTATGCGAGCTGCCGTAACCATCCCAATGAACCGCCGAATTTAAATAAGTTTTCTTTCCTGCAGTTTGCCACGGGTCATTAGGCAGAATTTCAAAAATATCAATTTCGCCGCCGTCTTTTGCTCCATTGCCAATATTAGAAACTTTGTCACTCATCAGCCAGAATGCATACCAAAGCCCGGACGCTTTTTCTGCCTTAAAACGGATTTTGTAAAGTCCGTGCGTCTGTTCAAACTTTCCTTTACTGCGGATTGCCCCACTGATTGGAGTTCCATTGTCTATTTTAGCTTCAATTACAAGATTTCCGTCTTCCAAAAAAGAACAAGAGTTTTTCCAGTAGCCGCCCGCATCCTGACGTTGCCATTCAGGGCATCTTTCCCAGTTTTTGCTGTTCAAATTGGTTCCATTAAAATCATCAAAAAACGTCTGGGAATAGTTTTTTCCATTAAAAGAAATTGTTTCTTTTGGATTTGCATGAGTGTGGCCGTTTTGTGCATCTTCGTTTATTTGTGGTTTGTTCATAGTCGTGCATCCTGAAATAATAAGGGCTGAAAAAATTAAAGCGAAAGTTTTAGTTTTTTGAAAATGTTTCATGAATTAAGTATAGCATAATTTAGTGGGGGGACAATGTTTTTTTTGAAAAGGACTTCAAAGATTGGAAATGAATGGAAGTTTGTTTGCTGAAAATGAATGAAAGGAGAAAAACTTGAAACTGCCGGAATCCGTAAAATCTAATCCCGACAGTTTTTTTTATGGCATTTTATGTACCCACGTTGAGTACTATGCCTGCAAAGCGGTTACTGCAACTGTAGCAACAATATCGTCTACATTGCATCCGCGGCTAAGGTCGTTCAAAGGTTTTGCAAAGCCCTGGCATACTGGACCAATTGCCATCCATCCACCCATGCGCTGGCAGATTTTGTAACCGATGTTACCTGCGTTGATGTTAGGGAAAATGAATGTGTTTGCGTGGCCTGCAACTTTGCTTCCTGGAGCTTTGAGTTCACCAACTTCTGGAGCAACTGCGGCATCAAACTGGAATTCTCCATCCAAAGCTAAGTCTGGTGCAGCAGCTTTTGCAAGTTCTGTAGCTTTCTGAACTTTTGTTACAGTGTCGTAGAATTTTGCGTCGTTTCCAGAGCCTTTTGTAGAGAAAGAAAGCATTGCAACACGTGGTTCAATTCCTGCAATCTTTTTTGCTGTGTCGGCAGAAGCAACTGCAATGTCAGCCAATTCTTCTGCGCTTGGTTCAATATTAATTGCACAGTCACCAAATACTGCAACTCCTTCTGGAACGTATTTGTTTCCGCCTTCTGGAGCAACCATAATAAAGCAAGAAGAAACTGTCTTAAATCCTGGAGCTGTTTTAATAACCTGCAATCCTGGACGCAAAGTATTTGCTGTTGAATGGCAAGCACCAGAAACAAAACCGTCTGCATCGCCAGCTTTAAGAATCAAAGCACCGTACATTGTGTGGTCTTTAAGAATTGCGGCTTTAGCGGCTGCAACATCAGCATATTCTGGAGCGCCAGTCTTCTTATTGATTTTTCCTTCGCGAGCTTTGAACAAAAGTTCTGCATATTTGTCTGCATTTGCATCTTTTGCAGGATCAATAATTGTAACTCCGGTCAAATCTGCATTGCATCCGCTTGCTTTAATGTCATCATCGCTGCCAATCAAAATAATTTTTGCGATTCCTTCTTTTGTGATTTTAGAAGCTGCTTCAACAACACGTTTGTCTTCACCTTCGCAAAGAACGATTGTTTTATTTGCAGCTTTTGCTTTTTTAAGTAAATCTTCTACAAAATTCATACTTTCCTCTAATAAAATTAAGTGTCATTGTCCGGCTTGAACGGGCAACCTTTAGAATACTACTATAGAAAGATTTTTACAATCACTAGAAGCGAGCTTGTTGGTGTGCTCTTTTGTCAGCACTTGCCATACCACATCTTTTTTCTTATTATCCTTTTATGGCACTTTTGAACGACATCAGAAAATATTCACCCTTACTTGCCGCAGACGGAATCTACTATCTTTTTACAGGGCTTTCTGCTGCGGTCATAAATAAGGAAGTATATGCAATTCTTTCTCCGCGTTTAATCTCTCTTCAAAGTATAATCGGTTGGGGCGGTGGCGTTTTGCTTGGTTTTATGTGGAGCAAATGGAACAAAAAACTTCTGCCCTTAATGCTTCCGCTTTTTGCACTTCAGGCCACTGCAAGCATCCTTTATTTTGTCTATTCCGAAGCAACGCTCAATATGTTCATTTTCTGGGTTTTGAGTATGGGAATGTACATTTTCTTTGGAGGAATCAGCGACAAGATTTTTGAAGGTGCCAAGGCCTGGTTTTTCAAAAAAAGTGAAGAACGTGCATCCTACGACAATTTAATCGACATGACAGGCAGCATCGCAGGCTTTTTAGGCTATTTTATTTCCATGATTTACGTTCCAAGTCTGCGCATGGCAATCCTTTTTAATTTTATTGCAACCTTTTTCTGGTGCGTTGGAATTATATGGTACACGCTGCGTCATAAAGGTGAATTAAAGAATAAAGAAGACTCTACAGCGCAACCTTTAGATTCAAAAGAAAATTAGGGCGTTCCCCCCCTACAATCGCTAACGCAAAATAAAATAACAAAAAATTATGATAATTTTTTCTCACTTGGTCATTAAATGACTATCCCCCCCCCGTTATAATCTTTTCAAATTTTAATAGCATTAAGGAGATTAAAATTATGAGAAAGATTTTTAGTATTTTGGTTGTATTTATGGTAATTGGCTTGACATTTATGTCATGTACCCCTGCAACTGGTAACACTGATGTTGGTTCATCTACAGGAACTGATACTACGGTATCAACAACACTTAAGGAATTCATGATGGAAACATTCGATGATTTTAAGGAATCCGATCATCATAAAGTATACAGTGGCAAAATAAAGGGTACTGAGAATGATTATGTTCTTATTCCTGCTAAAGCTGCTGTACCTAATAACTTCAGCAAGAAAAGTAATGATACTTATTCACTCGGTGATGGTGCTGAGCTTATCAAAGATAGCGCAGAAGGAATGAACATCTATTTCTATCACAATGGTGATTCTCTTTTTTACTTTAACGGTAGCCATACAATTACGATGGACTCTACAATGAAGAGAAATTATTTTGGTAATGGTGAAGTTAGTGACCAGATTGTAATCGGTGGAGAAACATTTAATATTGTATACTAATTTTTGACGGGTCTACCTCGATTCTTAGGAGTCGGGGGAGATTAAAATCTCAGTAGTGCACTGGCGGTCCGAAAAACTATCGGCTCTGGATTATCTATAGAAAAAACAAAATCTGTGCTATAATATCCCTATGGAAAAACTACAGCTTTTACCGCTTGGCGTGCAGGATTTTAGTATTCTTCGCGAAGG
>JAILCM010000146.1 GCA_024680155.1 Treponema sp. | reverse complement strand
TTCTGTTCATCCGAAAGTTCATTTTTTTGTTTCTGGCCAACTTCTTCTTCAAAAGAAAAGCCGCCAGCACTTGTTTCACGCCGTCCCGAAGGAATCATCGAAAATACAGCTTCCCCAAGCGTGCAAAGATAATAGTGCGAAACCCATTTTGCAAGACTAATTAATTCTTCCGAAAAAAGCGGTTCTTTGTCGATTATTCGTTTTATCGGGCGGATTTTTTCAAGAGGTACCGGGCAGTCGGCAGGCAGCGTTTCTCCCATGCTTATAATAAAACCTTCCGTCTTTTTATTCCCGAACATGATTTCAGCGCGTTTACCGATTTGCGGAACAAGCTCCGGTTTTTCGTTTTGAGGCGGAATATAGGAATAGGTGAATCCCTGATTAACAGGAAGGTTTAAAAGCACTTCAAGATACATTTTTGCCTTTTGTATTTATATTTTGTTTGTTCGATTTTATTTAAGTTCGTCGAGCTTTCTGCGGAAGGCCTTTAAATCTTCCCAGGCAGGACGTTTTAATTCTTCATTACGGAGCAGAGCACTTGGATGATAAGTTACCATGAGCGGAATTCCGTTGTATTCAAAAACTTTTCCGTGAAGTTGAGCCATCGGAGCCTGTGAATTAAGCAACTTTTGGCCAGAAATTCGGCCCATACACAAAATCATCTTTGGTTTTAAAATATGAATCTGTGCTTCCAAAAATGAAATACAGGCAGCCTGTTCTTCCGGGAATGGATCGCGGTTCTGCGGCGGACGGCATTTTACAATATTTGCAATGTAGCAGTTTGTGTGACGGTCAAGATTGATTGCGTTGAGCATTTTATCAAGAAGAACGCCTGCTTTTCCAACAAAAGGTTCTCCCTTCATATCCTCGTCGTAGCCAGGTCCTTCGCCAATAACCATAACTTCTGGATTTTTTACACCGATTCCAGGCACAACGTTGTTTCTTGTACGTGCCAGCTGACATCTTGTACAACGCATGATTTTTGCGGTAAGTTCTTCGAGACTGAGTCCAGCTTTTGGAAGAGCGTCGTCTGATGGGGAAAGTGGATTTGTTGTGGTTGAGCCTGAAGCGCCCGTTTGAGTTACAACTTCCATTGCGTCTGTGTCCGCCCCCTGTACCGATGCTCTATTTGTAGTTGTTTCTTCCGCCGTGTTTTCGGCAACCGCTTCCACATCATCCGTAAATTCTGGTGCCACCGCAAACGCCTTCGAAGAATAGCCTGTTTCATAGGCTTCAGCAGTTTTGAGAAGATTATATATCAGTTCTTTTTCTTCCTTTTTCATCAGTTTCCTCGGAAAACACAGTTTTCCTCTGTGCCGTTTTATCGATAATCCTAAAACAACCCTTTCGGCTTGTTTTTTAACGGATTTTCGATTGTTGGCATTTCCACACAGGTTCATCAGCAAAAGTCAATTTTACAATTTCCCGTTCGTCGTAGGCTTTTTTAATAAGGTCATCAACTTCAAGTTCGGCGTAAATCTTTTCGGCTTCTTCAATTGTTCCGCGCAAAACCGGGTGGCGTGGGCTAAAAAGTACACAGCAGTCTTCGTAAGGCAAAATTGAAGTTTCATAAGTGTCTATAAATTCAGACGTCTTAATAATTTCTTCCTTATCCAACCCGCAAAGTGGACGCATCATTGGGAATTCTGCAAAATGTTCAGTAACTGTCATGTTTTCAATAGTCTGGCTTGCAACCTGGCCAACGCTTTCACCAGTAATAATGCACTTTGCGTTACAGCGTTTTGCAAGAATATTTGCAACCTTCATCATGCAGACTCGGAGCATCAATGTAGCCCACGATTCAGGAGCCTTCTGCTTAATTTTCATCTGAACTTCGGTAAAAGGAATTACGTTCAAATAAGTTTTTATTCCGTAATAGGCAAGTTTTTGTGCCAAAGTCACAACTTTCTGCTTAGCTTCTTCGGAAGTGTAAGGGTAAGAATGGAAATAACAGCATTCAATTTTCATTCCACGACGGAGCATTCTGTAACCTGCAACAGGAGAATCAAGTCCGCCGCTTAAAAGTAAAAGTCCTTTTCCACTGCATCCAACAGGAAGTCCGCGGCAGCCAACATTTGTTTCGGCATAAACAAAACATTTTTCGCGAACTTCAACATAAATAATTGTATCAGGTTTGTGAACATCAACTTTCATAATGCTTTCAACATCACCGGCTGCTTCACAACAAATTTCGTAAGAATTAAGCGGAAAACTTTTATCAGCACGACGGGCATCTACCTTAAAAGTTTTTGCGCCCTTATCAGCTTCTTTTTTTGCAACATCAAAAACTGCTTTATTGATATCTTCAATTGTTTTTTCGCAAACAGTAACCTTAGCCCAGCCCGTAATTCCAATAAGATGATTTAACGTAAACTCAACTTTTTCTGCAGCTTTTTCTTCGCAATCAATATACAATCGTCCGGCACGAAGCGTAACCTTGCAGTTAAGTCCTTCCAGACATTGTGCAGCATTGTGTTTTAAAAGATTTTCAAATTCCTGTAAGTTTGAGCCCTTCAATGTAAGCTCACCAATTTTAGCCAAATAAGTCATAACGTAAATATAAACTGAAAAAGGCGATGTTGCAATAATCTTTTTCTTCCGATAATAAAGTGATGAAAAAGCTTTTTCTCTTGATTTCGACTTTTTTCTATATTTCCGCTCTTTTTGCGCTAGATCTTCCTGATGAACTTGCGGGTATTTGGGAAGGTAAAGACCGTTTTGTTTTTTTTGAACAGAAAGAAGGCGATGAAAATCCAAAAATTGTAATTATTTTAAAAGAATATTACGGATGGTTTTACGACCGCGCCGCAGAAAGCCCTGAAAAATCGCAGGAATTCACCCGACACAGAAATATTCCCACTCCGCGAACAGCCGAAAATATCACTTTTTCTTTTTCCGAAATTTCTAAGGCAAAAGTTTCTGATGTTTGGGAGCTGAACTTAAATTATTCAAAGCACGAAAAAAATCTTGTTCCAGTCTGCGTGATTGACGGAAAAATGTATCTTGATTTTCTTGTAAAAGATTTGCCTGAATATCCGCAAAATGATGATGCAGTTGCATATACAGCGAGTGGTGTAGTTGACCAGAATCCTTACAATGGCTTTTGGCGTGGAAATGTTGCTTCCGAGGGCATAAAAGTTGCTTCGCAGGTTGAAAAAGAAAATATTCCGGGCTTTTATATTCAGGATAATAAACTTTACGACATCCGTTACTGGAAAAGCGGCATGGATTTTACCGACGACAAAGTTCTTGCAGAATATGATGATGATTCTTTTTATGTAGACAAACATCTATTTAGCGCTGGAAACGTTTATTCCTGTACAAAAGGCCGCCGCACCTACATCCGAAATATGCAGCCTTCGTTTGAGTTCCACCCCGAAGATTACGTTTTTAATTCTGATAAAACTCTTCTTGCCCGCGATAAAGAGCCTTATCTTGTTCGCCTTGCCGACAAATCAACTTTTGAAGATTTAATTACAATTATAAAAGAAGCAAATTCCCGCAGAAAGCCACCGAGCCCGCCGTTATTTCCGCCTAAAGATTTAGACTGGCACTGGGATATAATCAACATGCTAGAAAAAGACAATGAACTAATCCAAAAAGTCCGCGCACGTCAGAAAATTCACTACTAGAAAATCCGCTGGTAGGCCCACACCTTTGTAAATATGCATGCTGGTATGTTCAAGTAAGTTCTAAATGACAAATCCGTGCTTCTGTGCTAAAATTAATTTTATGTCCGAATCGTTATCAGACTTAAAACATCAAATTGACTCTATTCAGCTTGAGATGCGGTACAAAATGCTTTCTTCGCAGATTAATCCGCATTTTCTTTTTAATACGCTGGAAACTATCCGTATGAAAGCACTTGGTTCGGGCGATAAAGAAGTTGCTACAATGCTGCGTATTCTTGCTTCACTTTTGCGGTACAATCTTTCGGTGGAAGGTAAGCCGGTTCCGCTAATAAAAGAACTTGAAGCAATTCAAAATTATCTTAACATCCAGCATTTCCGTTTTGGTGACCGGGTTTCTTATGATATTGCCACTACCTGCGATATTCAAAATATCATGATTTTGCCGCTTTTAATTCAGCCGATAGTTGAAAATTCGTTTTTGCACGGACTTGAAAACAAGGTTTCGGGTGGATTTATTTACATTTTGATTACACAGGATTCAAAAAATCGCGACGACATTCTTATTACAGTAAAAGATAACGGCTGCGGAATGGACGAAGAGCAAATCAAAGCGCTTACAGAAAAGATGAACGCCACAAATATAACAACCACCTCAATCGGCATGGCAAACGTTAATTCACGAATCAAACTTTTTTACGGCGAACAATACGGAATTACAATTCAAAGCGAACCTGGAGAAGGCACAAGCGTAACCTTAAGAATCCGCAATTTCCGCGAAAACCAAATAGAGGAAACTAAATAAGGGAGGCAGCAAATGGATTATCTTAAACTTTTGATTGCTGATGATGAAGAAAATATTCGCTCTGGTTTAAAACAAATTATAAATTGGGAAAGTTGTGGGTATAAAATTTGTGGCGAAGCTTCAAATGGAAAAGATACTGTAAGTCAGATAATAGATTTGCGTCCTGATATTGTTCTTCTTGATATAAAAATGCCTGGGATGACAGGAATTGAGGTTATAAAACAAATAAACGAATTCTGCGATTCTAAAGCTCTTGAACGACCGGCTTTTATTATTCTTTCGGGATTTTCGGAATTTGAATTTGCAAAAGAAGCAGTTAATCTTGGAGCAAAAGCGTATCTTTTAAAACCTGTTGACGAAGATGAACTTCAGAAAATTGTACTTAGTGTTTACGAAGATACAAAAAAACACCGTGATATGCTTGTTCAATTACGCAATGCCGACACCTTAAAAGAACGTGAATTTTTTATAGATGCAATCCGAACTCAAAATTCAGAAGTTCCTCCCGAATGTAAAGATTTACGCATTCTTTCTGATTATGAATCGAGTTCTTACGTTTGTATAATTGCCTGCCAGGATTTTATAGAAAGAAAAGAGGCTGTTCATTCTTTAAAAAATATTCTTAGTTCGTCGTTTGATTTTTTTAATCACATAATTTTGCAGGTTGACCACGATTATATTATTATTGTAAAAACTTCAAATCAGGAAGCGGTTTACAATTGTTTGCGCCGTGTTTTCTTAAAAATTCCAGGTCAAAGTTTTGTTTGCTGCGGTGGTATGGAAAAAGGAATTCAAGGTTTTTTGGAATCTTATAATCAGGCTGAAAGTCTAAAAAAATATCTTTTTTATTTTAGTTCCGAACCTTTTATTACAATGGAGCATATCTCTTCGTTAAAATGTCGCGAAATTTCATTTAATCTTGAAGATTGCATTAAAAAAATCATTTTTTACATAGAAACTTACGACAAAGAGCAGCTGAATAAATTGCTTTTGGAACTTCGTGAATATTTCTTCTATTATTCTGATAACGCTGATAATACAAAAAAAATAATGATAAACGCAATTCTGGAATTGCACAGAACTCTCTGTTCAAAATATCCTGAACGCGAATTTGAATCTGGCAAAATTGATGATGTAGTTCCGAATATTCTTGAAAAAAAGAGTTTTGAATCATGTTTTTCTTATTTCCGTTCAATTATAATTGATTCTGTTGAAAGTTTTAATTTTAATACTGCAGATTCTGTAATTGTAAAAGTTATTGCTTATATAAAAAATAATTACACACAGGATTTAAAGCTCGAAGTTCTTGGTGATTTGTTTAATTGTAACAGCGCGTATCTTGGAAAAAAATTCAAAAGATATACCGGCGTTCAGTTTAATAATTTTCTTGATAATCTTAGAATTGAAGATGCAAAAGATAAACTTATTCACACTGACTTAAAAATTTATCAAATTTCAAAACTTGTCGGTTATTCCAATGCGGATTACTTTTTTATGAAGTTCAAACGCCACACTGGAATTACTCCAAAAGAATTTAAGAGTCAGTTTGGGAAGTCTTCTGATTTGTCGGATTTATCTGATTCTGAAGATTAGCCTGCCTGTTAGCTTTTTTTATAAGAACTGCATAAAGTCTTCTTAACCGTGGAATGTTATAACGCAAAACCATTATTGGTAAAAGGCTCAAAAATGCATTTACACAAGCGGCCGGCAATACAAAATAAATAGAAAAATTATGCGGAAAACAAAAAAGAATAGGGAAGGCAAAAATTAAATTTACAAGATGAACGGTTGAGCCGACGTTACATTCCTGAATAAAAAGCTTAATATATTCCGGGTCATTTGGATTAGAAACTTTTTTCTTACTGAATCCGCCCAAAAATCCAAGTTCAAGAACGTGGTCCTTCCAATGCTTGATTCCTAAAAATTCATAAAAGCGGCATTCTTTTTTACCAACGTCAACAAATTTTGAATCAGCAGAAAACCATTTTCCAGGCAAAATCCAATGAACAATAAAAGCCCAAAGTCCATCCCACGCAATCATAATTATTGGCTGCAAAATTGTAAAAATTATATTTTTGGTAAGACTGTAATCAGCCGGATTTACAAAAAAGTTATACAAAAAGATTCCGACCATTGCCAGTACAATAGTAAGAATGTAAAGAACCATTTTTTCCTCCTGAGTAAAAATTAATCAAAACTTACAGGCCCGCAAGAATAGGTAAGTGGAATTCCATATACTTCTTCGTATTTTTCTTTCCATTCTTCATAATTTTTCAGCCTTAAATAATCCATGTTTTGTTTTGCGTTTTTATTTGGATCTGGCATAATCGGTTTTAAAAAATGAACTGAATATTCTTGAATTGCAAATCCATCTTCACCAATTTCGTCGGTATCCTGCATTGTAATTAAAATTGGAAGCAAAGGAACATTACTTGAAGCGGCAAATCTATAAGCACCTTTTTCTGTTGGACGCGGTTTTCTATAATTCCACCACATTTCCTGTTCCGGATAAATTAAAATCTTTTCACCACGGGCAAGAAGTGTTTTTACTGCATCCATAAATTTTTTCATTGTAGAAAAATTGGAACTTAAAGGAAGCGTGTTACAGTGACGGAAGAAAAATCCATATAAGCCAGGAAAATTTGTAAAATTACCTTCGCGGATTACTTTATACAAAACTTTTCCACTGCGATTATACATATACTTAAAAAGAGCATAATGAATTGCAAAATTATCAAAAGGATTAAAATGATTGCATGTTAAAATCGCACCTGAATTATGAATTGCTTCATAATTTTCAAGGCCGTAAATTCCTTTAATGCGCATTTTTCCTGTTTTGACAAGATTGTTTATAAAGCGTTTTGCAGTTTTATTTACAAAAAAAGTTGCAATTTTATTAAAAAGCTTTTTGTTAAGATAATCTACTTTGTCTGGAGTTAACGGAATTGTCGGCGGGTCATCTTCTACAGTTTTAGAGAACCAGCCGTTTTTTTCGTTTTCTTCAATTCGTTCAAGAACCTTAAGTCTGCCTTTGTCTTTTTCTATCATAATTTGTGCCTGAAGATTTTAAGGTTAATAATTCTTCTGAATTTAATAAACGTAACAAGAGAATTCAGTAATTTTTGAGGAATTGCCTGTTTTCCAATAGTCTTCAAGTAATTATTTGGATTATCAATGTCTTCCTGTGCCATTACCAGAAGATTGTCGAACATTTTTGAATCCTGCTGTTTCTGTTCATCTGTTCTGGTATCGCGCATTTTTATAAGGTCATCATAGAAATCTGTCATTTTTGCATATTTCCAGAAATATTCCTCGTAAAGAACATCTTTATATTTCCAAGGACGCCAGTTTATTTTCCAGTGAATTAAGCTTAAATCTGAATCATTAAAAGCTGGATTTTTGTAAGCAGTTTTGTTCCATCCAAGAGGAAGCATTCTTACATTATCTTTACACAAAACATTAAGATAATCTTCATCCTGAACAAGTCGGAATTTGTAAATACTCAAAAGAGCTACAAATCGTTCTGCAATAGACTTTTTACGCCAGCGATGGCAGTTTATTAAAAGAACGCCGGAATTAAAATAATTGTTTTTGTTAATTCCGCAAACTTTTTCTACATAATTACCAAAGTTATCATAAGAAAGCATAACTTCTTCAACTACAGCTCCAACATAATAGCCGTGAATTTCTGTGTTATAAAGTTTGCTAATGTCGCCGGTAACTGTAATGTCGCAATCAAGATAAAGAACTTTTGAATATTCCGGGAATACGTTTGGAATAAATATTCTATAGTATGATTCTTTAGAATAATAATCGCGCAGATGGAATAAACCTTGCACTTTATCAAGTTCTTTTGCAAGAGAAATAAATTCAATCTTAGAATTTGGCGTTCTTAATTTTAAAATACGTTCTATATTTTCTTGTTTAAGTTGAGTTGTAAGTACGTAAATTTTGTAAAAATTTTTCTTATTAGCATTTTCAAGAAGAGATGCAATCGCAACAGCCAAGAAGGGAATATAGTTATCATCAGTCGCAAAACAAATAGGAATAATTTGTTTGTACTTTATATAATTTACCATTCTATAATAATAAAATATAACTTTTTGTTTGTCAATTTTTATAGGATATAGAATAAAATCGGTTTTTATGTAATAATAAGAAGATTATAAAAAATTTCATATATATTATATATAAAGGACATAAACATGAGTTTCAAACCGGTTGATCCAAAAGTTGACTTTCCAAAACAGGAAGAGGACGTATTAAAATTCTGGCAGGATAATGATATTTTCAAAAAATCAGTTAGCCAGAGAGAAGGAGCAGAGGACTTTGTATTTTATGATGGCCCTCCGTTTGCTACAGGACTTCCACACTTCGGACATTTTATTCCATCAACCATTAAAGATATTATTCCACGCTATCAGACAATGAAAGGAAATCGTGTAGAACGCCGCTTCGGTTGGGACTGTCACGGACTTCCTGTAGAAAATTTGATTGAAAAAGACCTTGGACTTAACTCTAAGCACGAAATTGAAGCTTTGGGTATTGATAAGTTTAACGAAGCTTGTCGTGCATCGGTTCTTAAATATACATCAGAATGGCGCAAAACAATTACCCGTATGGGCCGCTGGGTTGATTTTGACAACGACTACAAAACTATGAATCCTGAATTCATGGAATCTATCTGGTGGGTTGCAAAATCTCTCTGGGACAAGGGACTTATCTACGAAGGAAAATACATTCTTCCATATTGTCCACGCTGTTCTACTGTACTTTCTACACACGAACTTGCACAGGGCTATAAAGACGTTCAGGATCAGACTGTAACTGTTCGTTTTAAGATTACAAAGGCTCCTGATGGTGTAAAAGATACTGACATGGCAAACGGAAAAACATATTTCCTTGCATGGACAACAACTCCATGGACTTTGCCTTCAAACCTTGGACTTTGTATGGGTCCGAATATCGACTATGTAAAGATTTTAGATAAAGAAAGCGGTGATTACTACATTTTTGCTGAAGCAAGATTGAGCGCTTACTACAAAGATGCTGCCGGCTACGAAATCATTTACCGCCAGAAGGGTAAAGACTTTATTGGCGCTGAATATGAACCATTGTTCCCTTATTTTGCAAGCCTCAAAGATCCAAAAGCCTGCGAAGAAATGAGCGGTCAGAAGTGCGAAAAAGGTGCTTTCCGCATGTTCAACGCAGACTACGTTTCTACAGAAGACGGTACCGGTATCGTTCATATTGCTCCGGCCTTTGGTGAAGAAGATAACAAGGTATTCCGCGGTTCGGGTGTTCCAAATGTTGAACCAATCGATGCTGAATGTAAATTTACAAAAGAAGTTCCGGACTATCAGGGCGTTTTTGTAAAAGATGCAGATAAAGATATCATGAAGCGCCTTAAAGACGAAGGAAAGCTTGTAAAACGTGATTCTATCGTTCACTCATATCCTCACTGCTGGCGTTGTGGTTCTCCTTTAATTTACCGCGGAATTGGTTCATGGTTCGTAAAAGTAGCTGATTACCACGATGTACTTCTACGTGCAAACTCAAAGATTACCTGGCAGCCAGCTCATATTAAGGAAGGCCGCTTTGGTAAATGGCTTGCTGGTGCTCGTGACTGGGCTGTTAGCCGTAACCGCTACTGGGGTAACCCAATTCCTATCTGGCGTTGTGATGATCCTGATTGTAAACACACTCTTTGTGTAGGAAGTCGCCAGGAACTCAAAGATTTGAGCGGAACTTACCCAGAAGATTTACACAAACAGTTTGTAGATAAAATCACTTTCAAGTGTCCTAAATGTGGAAAAGGTACAATGCGCCGTATCCCAGAAGTATTTGACTGCTGGTTCGAATCAGGTTCTATGCCTTATGCCCAGGTTCATTATCCTTTTGAAAATAAAGAAAAGTTTGAAAAGAACTTCCCTGCAAACTTCATCTCAGAAGGTCTTGACCAGACTCGCGGATGGTTCTATACACTTACAGTTCTTGCAGCTCAGCTCTTCGATAAGCCTGCTTTTGAAAACTGTATTGTAAACGGAATCGTACTTGCAAGCGATGGACGAAAAATGTCTAAATCTCTTCGCAATTACACTGACCCTGTTGAAGCAATCAATCAGTATGGTGCAGATGCAATCCGTCTTTTCTTAATGCATTCAGCAGTTGTAAAGGCAGACGAAATCCGTTATTCAGATGATGGTGTACGTGATGTTCTTAAATCAATCATCATTCCTTGGTGGAATTCATATTCATTCTTTGTTACATATGCAAATATCGATAAGGCAGCTCCTACAGGTCACCTTTTTGACAACAAAACTCCTTCAAATCCTTTGGATGCATGGCTTTTGTCTATTACACAGAACCTTATTTCAGAAGTAACAAATGCACTTGATTCTTATGATTTGTCTGGAGCAATTGACCCAATCGTTAAGTTTATTGATGAACTTAATAACTGGTACATTCGCCGAAGCCGCCGCCGTTTCTGGAAATCAGAAAATGACAGCGATAAAGCAGAAGCATACGAATCACTTTATATTGCACTTAAAACTCTTGCAAAAGTTGCTGCTCCATTTGTTCCGTTTATTACAGAAGAAATGTATCAGAACCTTAAAGTTGAAGGCGATGCAGAATCAGTTCACCTTTGCGATTATCCAACTCCAAACAAAGCATGGATTAACGAAGAACTTGAATTCAAGATGGCAACTGTTCAAAAGGCAGTTTCTATGGGACACAGCCTCCGCAATCAGTTCAACCTTAAAAACCGTCAGCCACTTGCAAGTGTAGCTCTTGTTACACGCAATCCTGATGAAAAACGCGTTCTTGCCGAAATGGAAGATTCAATCCGCGAAGAATTGAACGTTAAAAAAGTTGAATTCCACGACCGTGAAGACGAACTTGTTGAATATAAGGCAAAGGCAAACTTTAAGGTTCTTGGAAAAGAGCTTGGCGGACTTATGAAACAGGCTGCCGGAATAATTGCAACTCTTACAAGCGACCAGATTCAGTCAATTCTTGAAGGTACAAAACTTAGCATCGACGTAAACGGAACTACCGTAGAACTTGATGAAACAAAAGTTATTGTAGAACGTTTTGAAAAAGATGACCTTAAAGTTTTGAATGACGGAACTTTGACTGTTGGTTTGGATTCAAAAATTACTGACGAACTTAAAAAAGAAGGTTATGTTCGTGACCTTATCCGCGGAATTCAGAATCAGCGTAAGGAAAACGGCTACAATGTAACAGACAGAATTAATCTTGTTCTTGGTGGCGACGCAGATCTGGAAGCTGCATACAAAATGTTCAGTGACTATATTTCTAGCGAAACCCTTGCTGTTCAAATTGGCTGGAAATCTGATTTAAGCGGTGGATTTACAGTTGAAGCTGACGATAAAAAATGGAGTTTTACTGTTGAAAAAGCATAATTTTTCCAAAAAATCTATTGTTTTTTCAGTTTTCGCATTTTTGATGGCTGGTACTTTATTTTGGTCTTGTAAGACTCTTCCTTCCGGGACCAAGGTAAAGCCACTGGATCTTCTAAAAAAAGACTGTGATTTTTATATGGCAGTTCCATCAAAATGCGACTCTAATCTTATAAATCGTATTATTCAGAATAATGTAAGCAATATTACACAAAAAGACGCACAAATGATTGCTGACCGTGTTAATACTGTTTACCTTGGTCTTAATCGTCATTACAAAGCATTAGATTTATTTGCTTCAATTGATTCTTCGGTTCCTGTAAAACTTGTACCAAAATTGCTTTCTAAAAAAAATGGCTGGAATGTTTCGGAATATACTGCTCAGGCAACTCAAACTCAATATAATGTTTATTCAAATGGGGCTCTTAATCTTACTTTTCCGTCAGCTGAAATAACTTGTATTGGTCGTGATGTTACAGAAATGCTTGCAAAATATGATGCAATTCATTCTATTCCAGAAGATGAGGGCTATTTGGATGGCAATTATTCTGAGTTAAATTCTTCCTTATATGAATGGCTTGAAGGTGCATCTGATGAAATTAGATTTTTTACAGGAAAACCACAGGCTTTTTTATATACACTTGTTGGAGCAAATCTTGATTTAAAGCTTGTTTCTGTTCAAGGTACATTTTCTATCGACGAAAAATTTCCGGAACAATATGTTTTAAATCTTGATTTTAATTTTAAAAATGAAAAAATCTTAAAGGCTGGAAAAGTTCTTCTTGCAATGACGTTTGGACTTACAAATTCGCAGGTTCAGGCACTTTCGGCAACGGAACTTTATATTTCTGGAATAAAACTTGATAAAGAGCAATTATATAATTTATTAGTAATATAAATACATCAGGAGTTTAGTATGGCACAAGACAAAATTATTCTTAAAGCAGAGGATTTGGATGGTTATCTTACATCGGAAGATATGTCTGATTTGAAAAATCTTGAAGAGATGTTCAAAGAGACAATGAAATCTTTTGAACCGGTTAATGAAGAAAAAATTATTACCGGTTACGATAAGATGGGCCACGAAATGCAGAAAATTTGCGAAAAGCATCCTAACATCAAAGTTTATTCTTTTGTTACAGAAGAGGGTGCTCATGCTGAATGTTCACGTGTAATTTCAAAACTTCGTGATGAACGTACTGACCATCAGGAATTTATGTATTACAGTCAGCGTGCATACGAAATGCTTTTCCGCATGGCTTATACAGATCAGCATTCTGATAAAAAAGGTCACATCATTGTAAAAACTCCGGTAACTTTCCCGGTTCAGAATTATGCCGTTCATAAAATTCCAGATATTGATTACAAAATTGAAAACTCTGTAATGTGTGTAATGCTTCGTGGTGCGCTTCTTCCAAGTATGATTATGTCTAAAGAAATTCAGGAATATTCTAGTCACGGTTACAAAACTCCATTTGCTTTGTTTAAAATCAGCCGCAACGATACAAAAAATGAATCAGACATGGAATACATCATGGATTTGAATAAATCTTTCTTTAATCTTGAACAGCTTGACGGTAAAGATTTGATTTTTGCAGATCCAATGAATGCAACCGGCGGTTCACTTGTAACTGTTGTAAAATATTTGCAGAGTCAGGGCGTTCGTCCAAAATCAATTTCTTTCTTTAATACAATTTCTACTCTCAAAGGTTCAATTCGTGTTACTCGCGCTCTTGAAAACTGTACCTGCTATACACTTTGGCTTGACCCTGTAATGAACGAAAAAGCTTATATTATGCCAGGTCTTGGTGATGCAGGGGATCGTTTGAATGGCTGCGATACAAAAGATGCTCCACGTAACATGATTCAGTTGATTGCAGATTATGGTCACAATATTTCCGGCTTGTATAAATCACAGCTTTACGAAATTGAAAAGGTTGTTTTGGGCTAAAAAATGAAAAAACTCGGTACAGTTCTTTTTATTCTAAGTTTGATTTTTTTTCAGGCTTGTCAGTCTACAAGTGTTGATATTCCTCTTCCTGGTGAAAATTCGGCTAGAATAAAAAATATTTATATTGAATATATGAATATTGCTGATGAATATTTTAAGCTTGAAAATTATTCAAAAGCAGTGACGTATTATAAATATGCAATGAAAAATAAAGAACTGTACTGGACTGCGTATTATAAACTTGCAAAAACTTATGCTTATCAGGAAAATTGGTCAGAAGCTCTAACTGTTTATAAAGTTCTTCTTTACCGTGATCCTGATAATATTTCTTTAGTTGCTTCAATGGCATATATTTATGCTATGACTTCTCAATTTGATGATGCTAAAAAACTTTATTTTGAGTTAATGGAAAAAAATCCTGACGATTCAACTTACCTGGAAAATTATATTTCTGTTTTAGTGGCCCAAGGAAAAATTGATGAAGCAAAAGAACAGTATGAAATTCTAAAAGAAAAATTCCCTGAAAGTACGAATATAGACAAATTCCAAAAAGAATTCGATGCTATAAAAAAAGCTGAGGAAGATGCCTTAAAAGCTAAAGAATCTCAAAGTTTGTCTTAGTTCTTTTCTACGAATTCTTTATATTTATCAACATTAACTCTAAATGCAATAATTGGAGAATCTGGTTCTGCCTGAGCGTGAACAAGAGCTTCTTCTGCTTCTTTTAGAATTCTATCTGCCGAAATTAAGCGTATTGTTCTTGTAGAAATACCGATATAACAATGTAAATCCAAAATTGCAAGCTGTTTTTCAATTTTTTCATGAATTCTATCTGCAAAGGTTAGTGCTTCATCAAGATTCATTGCAATTTTTATTGCGGCAAAACTATCATCCTTAAATTCAAACAGCAAATCAGTAAACTGGAACTGTTCCGAAAGATATTTGCAAATAGAAAGAATTGTTTCGTCATGTTTATCCATTCGTGGAATTTTAATAAGGAACAACGCTAGATCAATTTCGGAAGCTGTTGCTCGTCTAAGTTCATTTTCAAGGCGAGTATTAAAATATTGTGGCCATCCGAATCCTGTTGTTGGAGAAAAAAGTCCAGCAGGTTTACTTTCTTCGAGCGTTTCTATATGCATTGGTTTTACTTCTTCGGAAGGAAGAACGGCTTCTGGTTTTGAAACTTCTTCTTCCTGTGATTCTGCTTTTTGCTCTTGTTTAATTTCTTCTTTTTCTTCTGATGATGCTTCTTCTAATTCTTCTTCCACTTCATCATAATTTGGAATATCTAATTCACCATCTTTTTTTTGCTGTTCGTCAGTTTGAGTTGTATCCTGATTTTGTGTGTTTTCTGGATTTTGAGAAGATTCAATAATTTTTGAATTTTCATCTATTGCATCACTTTCTTTATAATATTCAATTTCGTTTTTTACTTCGTCAGTTTCATCATCGTCTTCATTTGATTCTTCATTACTACTTGAGCCAGTGAGTTGTTTTTCCACAAAATTAAAATAAATCAAGATAATAATTGTAATTAAAGTAGTTACTAAAATAATCAAAAAAGAAATCCTTGCATAAGCAAAAATTGTGTAAGGTCTTAAAAGATAAAGATTTGCATTTACATAAATATTATTGTCATTTACGTTGTCAGTTTTAAAAAGAGACCGTGTCATTTTTCCGCCAGCTATTTCGTGGTCCGGATAATTAATAAATGTCTGCCCGTTGATTTTTACTTCTATAGACATATAATCATTGAGCGAACCGATTGAATTTATCATGTCGTCATTAAAAGTTTGGGGATTCGCTTTTTGAACAGAAGATTTTATATTGTGCACCATTGTATCAAACGTAATTTGAGTGCGTTCATATCCATTTTTGTATTCCGAAATTAGATTAAAAGCAAAAAATCCAACGGCAAAAGCGTAAATTAAAGAAACAACAACACCATAAACAAGAATCAAGCGATTTTTCATAGATTAATTATATCCTACTAAAGAATAGTATGCAAGTTTTAGAAATTCATTTGCATTATTGCCGAATTCAGGTTTTGTACGCCTGTAAAAAGCGGCAGCAGGGAGAAGGGCAAGTTCGACTTCGTTTAAAGCTGAAAATGTCTTTTTACTATTTGAATAATTTTGATTTATATAATCAACAAATTTAGTTGAATTAACATGAGCTGGACGTAAATCTGCAAGTTCATTTTTTTGTGGAAGATTGTTTTCAATTTTGTAAATGTCGTCTTCTTTTGTGAATTTTAAATTACAATCTTCTAAATATTTTTCAAAAGAAATTTTGTATGATTCTAGAACTTTTGTGGTAAATGTGTTTTCTGCAATTTTTTCAAGTTCTGTTCTGTACATCAATTTTGAAAATTTCTGCTCAAACGTATTAAGACGATTGCTTTCTTTAAAATAAATTGAATCCAGATAAGTTCCTTTAGCATAAGGCTTATTATTTTTGTAAGAAAAATCAGCTCCAATTACTTCAATTTTTGTAAATCCAGCTTTAATTGCAAAATCGGTTGCGGCAATTGTTACTGTTCCGCTTCCTGTGTAAAGATTTGGAATTTTGTCTGGTTCATTTGTAAAATTTGCTGCAATTTTGCTCAACGGATGTCCGTTTTTACAAAAATAAACTTTTCCACCTTGATTTTGTACATATCTAACTGCATTTGCATTTGAAGTAAGATCAAAAATAAAAATTGTATCGCTAAAATCAGTTTTGTGAATAAAGTGCGTCTGCGAAATATGCTGACCGTCTATAGAAATAACTGCGTCCGGTTTTAAATTATTGCGTAATAAAGTAGAAAAAGCGGTGTCTGTTGCAATAATAAAGCTGGAATTACGCTCTAGTTTAAGTTTTTGTATTTTTTCATCAAGAGTTGGGCCTGCCGCAATTATTACGGCCTTTTTGGTTGTATCAATTTTTGGGGCTGGAAAAACTTTCTCGTATTCAGTGTTTATGATATTATTTTTTATATTTGCCTGCCATATTTTTCCAAAATGAGTTTGTACCGAATAATCAGCAGAAATAAAACTAATTGCATTCTGAATTTTTTGTTGTACCTGTGTAAATTGATTGCCTATTTCATTAATCCATGCGCGTTGTTCAATAATCTGCATATCTCCATAAAATGCAGGAACATACAAATTTGGCAAAGTTTGTTCAATCTGATTTATACTGCAAAAATAGCATCTTTCATTCTTTTGTAAACTTTTCACAGAATCAAGCTGGAGTAAAAAATCAATGTTTTCATCACAATTTTCTACGCCAAGCACAAAACAATAAGGATTATTTTCAAGAAGTTTTTTAATAAAAAGACCGGAACCAATCCCAAGAACAAGAAAGAATTTTTTAGCTGATTCAATAGTAGATAAAAGTCTTTCTGCATCATTTTCAGGATTATAACGCGATTCAATTGTCCTTCCGCTTAAAAAAACGGGGATTTGAGTTCCTGATTTTGCCCGCATTGTTGAACCGTAAAGTCTACACATCTAAAATTTTCCGCAATCTTTCTATTAACTTTTGATTTTTTTCATCAAGGTTTTTCAAAAGTTTTTCTTTATCATTTATATTTTCGGCATGATAAATAGAAACATAATCAATTGGGAAAATTTGTTGCTTCCACTCCTCGGAATTTTGATTTTTTTCAATAAATTCAAGTATTTTTTTGCAATTTTCGTGTCTTTTTGCGGGAGAAATTTTTTCGCTTTTTTGAATTACGTCGTTTTTATCGATTTTTTCGCGTTTTTTAAGTTTTGATTCGAACTGTTTTCCATTTATATCTTCAATTCCATTAATTTTATTTTTATTGTTTTCAATTATTCTAAATGTCTGATTTTTATATTTTTGATTGCAGAACCAATTTAAATAAATGTCTAATCCCGCTGTAGAAAATTCCTGTCTTACTGTACGCGAATTTTTATTTTTAATTCTATTATCATAAATACTGTTGTTTTTTTCTAATTCATTTGGCTGTGAATGCTGAAATCCTTTTGAAACACTTAAATCTAAACCACAAAGAAAAATTTCTCCATTTGTTATTGATTCTGCAAAATTGAGCGCGGTTCCAGAAACTGTTCCGTTTCGTTGAGCTGTTATAAAAGATGTTTTTGTAATTATAAAAAAGTTTTCAGAAATTCCGTCTACATAACGCAATGGAATTACAGGATTGTTCATAAGAATTTGCGGTTGAACAAAAGCTTCACTTGTAATTGCAACTGGAATATTATTGTATTTATTTACTAAAAGTTTTAAATGTTCAGCTGCCCAAAAACCGCCATCTGTTGTAACAACTAAATCAGGAGTTATTTTATTTGCAAGTAAGACGCTAAGCGATGAAGAAACAGAAATTAAAAAAAACTTTTCTCTTTGTTGTTGTAATACGGGCAGGGCGCTTTTTAAACTTGGTCCGGAAGCTGTAATTACAATTGGAAAATTATTGTTTTGTTTGATTATATACGTATTTGTTAATAAAGAAAAAAATCTGCATGAATTATAAAGCCATTTTTTTTCAAAATATTGTCTAGTTATAAGTAGTGTTTTTGCAGAATCAAGGCATTTTTTGTAAGTTTTCCAGATAAAATCGTTTTCTTTCTTAAATAAAGTTGCTGTCGGTGTCCAGGTAACCATGAAACTTTTTAAAAGCTTGCTTTCATCATAATTATTTAATAGTTCAGTTTCAAAAATTTCTTGCGTAAAATTTATTGTTGAATCCCATTCGTTTTGAGGCTCGAGATCTTTTAATAATCTTATACAAACAATTTGTGATTCTGGGAATTTTTGCTTAAAAAAATCATAGGTGTAAGAGAATCCTGGTTCAACAATAAAAATAGTTTGTGGTTTATACGGAAATTGAATTGTATTTACAAATCTTTCTGCTTCTTTTGAAGGCGCATAACTTGAATGAAAAAAAACTTTATCTATACAAAACGTTTTTTCTCCATTTTTTGCTTGTAAAAACTCAATGTTCAATTTATTCCGCCTGCAAGAATTCGAGAATTTCAGTGATTGTATGAGCTTGTCCTTCAAAATTTATTATTAAAAGACTTGAATTTTCTTCTGCAAAATCTTTGATAGAATATATAAAATGATTTTGGATTAATTCTTCTTTAATTTCATTTTTAGAATAAATAACTGCATTTATAATTGTATTTGATTTTTTTATACAGCAATTTGGATACGAAAAAAAAGCATAGATTCTGTTTTGCAATTCATTACAAATTGATTTTTCAAATAATTCTGTCTGACTGTTATCAGTAATATTTTTAGAAAGAGTTGAATCTATAATTTTTTCAATATCAATTTTAAGTTTGTAAGTATAAAAATTTTCTGGATTTTGAATATTGTGAGCGTTGAATGTGTTATTGTCTTTGTTTTGAGCGTTAAAGTAATTTTTTAGTTCATCTGCGAACGAATAGGGAAGTTTTTCAATTTTTTGTTCGCTTCCAGTTATTATTATATTATCTTCGTTCGTAAAAAAGATTGCGATTGATTGAATTTTGTCTTTAAGTTCAACAGAAAAAAACTGATAAAATTGTGAAAGAGAATTGTCGTCGTTGTAAAAATATTGCCAGCAGTTTTTTTGTTTTACGCTTCCTTTCCAAAAGTCTTCTGTTGACCAGGAAGAAAAAATTGATTTTGAATCAAGATTGTAACTGTTTGTAATTAAAAAATGATTTTCGTGTTTTTCAAAAAGTGCACAAAATAAAAGATTATAATTGTAAAGAGTTTGAGAAATATTTGTGGAATCTTGTTTTTGATTTGCGGAAAGTTTTAATGTTTTTTGCAACAGTCCAATGTTTTCTTTGTTAGCGACGGCTTGTGATTTTTGCTCTGGTTCTGTTGCTTTTACTTCAGAGGGGAAGTGTTTCCCCTCCAATGTACTAAGCAATCCCATTAAGATAATCCCAATTCAGAGAAAAGTTTTTTGTAAGTTGTAAATTCATCTGATTTTGCAAATTCAATAATCTTTTCTTCTGGAAGATTTTCAAGCAGCTGATCCATATAAAGAAGTACTGATTTAATATCTTTCTTCAAATCTGAATTAAAGTCTGCTGTATTATCATTTGCTGGTGCAGCTTTTTCTGTAAGATAATTGATATTGTTTTCTGTTTCGTCAGCAGGTTCTTCAATATCAACTGCGGTTTCTTCAAATGCAGGAGCTTCTTCTTCAATTACAGTTTCTTCTACAACAGGTTCTTCAGAAACTGGAGCTTCAAAATCAGGTTCCTCTGTAATTGTTTCTTCGGCAACTGGTTCTTCTTCAAATACTGGCTCTTGAACTGCAGGTTCTTCAATCTGTTCAGAAACTGGTTCATCAGCAAAACTGTCTACAGAAGCAAAATCATCTTCTTCAGCAGGAGTTTCATCTACAAATTCTGCTGGTTCTTCTGTAACTGTATCTTCTGCAAAACTTTCTACGCTTGCAAAAGAATCTTCTTCAACTGGAGTTTCTTCTGTTGTTTCAACAGGAGATTCTGCGGCTTCTTCTTCAGTAAAATCGGTAACGCTTGCAAATGCTTCGTCAATCGGATTTTCATCAAGAGTTTCTTCAATTGTTGGTTCAGAACTTTCGGTTTCAATTGATTCTTCTGAAATAAAGTCATCTGTTGTAGCAAAAGTTTCTTCATCCAAAGTTTCTGCAGGCTGAGGTTCTTCGGTTGTTTCTGTAGTTTCTTCTGTAAAATCATCAACCGAAGCAAATCCGTTTTCTTCTGTGATTTCTTCAGTTTTCATTCCAATAATTGAATCTACAGTAATAATTCCATCGTCTTCTTCTGTAGTTTCTGCAATTTCTTCTGGAAGAGTCTCTTCTATAGTTTCTTCTGCAAAACTTTCTTCGATAATTGGTTCTTCAACTGAACCTTCTGCGAATGATTCTTCAATAACAGGTTCTTCAACTGTTGTTTCTTCGATAGTTTCATCAATTGCAGGTTCTTCAGTAAACGTTTCATCGATAGTTTCTTCAATAACAGGTTTATCTGTCAATGTTTCTTCGATTACTGGTTCTTCACTGAAAGTATCTTCAATTGTTTCTTCTATAATAGGCTCTTCTGTTTCTTCAATAATTTCAGCATCATTAAATTCTTCAATTTCTGCTGGAGTTTCTTCTATAGTTTCTTCTGTTTCTGGAGTTGAGTCTGCAACTGATTCCATAAAATCATCCGAAGAAGATTCTACGAACATTTCATCTTCTTTTGGAATTGAAATTTCAGATGGAAGATCGTCTTCTGTTTCTTCAATTTCTTCTGATGAAACTTCAAAGTTTTCAATATCTGGTTCTTCAAGATTGTCTTCGTCAAAGTTGTAAGACATATCTGAACTTTCTTCCGAAATAAAATTTTCTGTTTCTTTTGAAGGTTCTTCTGCAATTGTATCTTCTATAATTGCATCGTCTCCAAATGATTCATCAACAGCAGTTTCTTCAAAAACAGGCTCTTCGTTTTCTGTAACAACTGGTTCGTCTGTAATTGTTTCTTCTTCTTCTGGTTCTGCTGAAACTTCGGCAACAGTTTCTTCAAAGTTTGCATTTGTAAGGATGTTAGAAAGTTCATCGCTTGAAAGTGCAATTGTATCATCACCGTCGTCATCACCAAAGAATCCGCCCGAAAATTGCTGTTCTTCTGGAATTGCGTCAACAATAGGATCTTCAATAACGCTTTCTTCTACTACGGCTGGTTCAGGTTGAGAAACTGCAGCTGTATTTTCGCGTGCTCTTAATTCTGCAAGATTTGTTTTAAGTTCATTAATTTCGTTTTTAAGACCCGAAAGATCATTTACAATCTGCTGGAGAAGGGAAGTGCTCACTGTCTCCACATTTTCATTCTTTACTTCTTCCTTAACTTCTTCTGTCATATTATTCTGCTCTGGTTCTTCTATATCCTTAATCTGATTTACAATTGGTGCTGTTTCATTTGCATTTCCAACATTCAAATCATAGTCAACAACAACTTCTTTTGCTTTAGCTTCGTCAACATTTTGTGTGATTGGAGTTTCTTCAGCTTCTTCATCAATACCAAAATCAGAAAGGTCAACTTCTTCTGTATCCATAGAAACTGAACTGCTGTCTGCATGAACTTCTTCTGTTTTTTCTTCTACTGTTTCTGAAACTTCTTCTTCAAAAGCAGAATCAAAATCATCATCAATAGAAAGATCATCTGCTTCGTTATTTTCTACTGTCTGAACAGAATCAGCTGAATCATCAAAAGAAATGTCCATTTCAAGTGGAGGTGCATCTGGAATTACTTCTTCTTTTTTAGCGGCTGGAGCTTCTGGCATTTCAAAACTGTCGCCATCAAGGAAGTCATCAAGTGAAATTTCTTCTGAACCACTTGAAGTTGGCATTGCATCTGCTGCAAAACCGTTATTTCCAGAAGCAACTGATTCATCAGAAAAGCCTTCATCCATAAAATCATCAAGCGAGATTTCTTCATTATCGCCAAAACTTACTTCTTCTTCTTGAGCAGGGGCATCAAAATCATCTAAGCTGATTTCTTCTTCTGTAGTATCGGTTTCTATACTTTCAGTTGGTTCTACAGGACTTTCTTCTGTTACAGGAACTGGTTCTTCTTCTTGTGTAAGAGCATCTTCCTGAGGGGTAAACGAATCATCAAAAGAACTGTCGATTGAGTCGTCAAAAGTTTCTGACGCATCTATTGTAGTTTCTTCAAAAGTAAAATTGCTGCTTCCATTTGTAATATTTGCAAGTTCATCTTCTGTAAGAGTTTCTTCTGTATTATCCGCATTTTCTGAATCTGCTTCCGATACAAATTGTGAATCATCTTTAAACATATCTGAAAAATCAGAATCGTCATCAAATTCCGGTAAATCCAAAGAATCTTCGAGTCCATCTAATTTTTCTGAATCTTTATTATCTTCAGCAGCACCGTGTTTCACCCAAACACCGTATGTATCAAGTTCGTTTGTATTGTCCGTAGAATCGCTCATAAAAGTCCCCTAGTTTTTATAGTCTCTTTAAATTTATCGGCAATTTTTTCTATAAAAAACACATTTTTTTTAATTAATTTCTTTTATTATATCACACATTTTTAATTCAGAAAACAGAAATTATTTGCCGATAATCAATATATTATGAAACGTGCTAAATATATTTTAGTTATATTTTCTGGAACCTTAATTTATGTTCTCATGTCGCTTCTTTTTGGAGTAAACAGTTTAAAGAATTATAAATTTATGGAAGAGCAGAAAGTTATTCTAAGTAAACAAAAATCAGATATACAGAATATAAACAGCGAACTTGAACTTGAACTTACAGCTTTGCGCGATGATAAGGCTGTAATTGCCGCTTATGCACGTAAACTTGGCTATGTTGCCCAGGATGAAAAAATAATAAAAATTACCGGATTAAAACCAGCTCAAACTGCATTGTATGATACGGGAAAAGTTTTGCGTCATCAGGAACCGGCTTTTGTTTCTGAAAAGATTTGTAAAATTGTAGCTTTTGTTTTTAGTTTGATGGTATTTTCTCTACTTCTATTTTATGATATTGTCAAAGGAAATATTGTGCTGGGTGCAAAAAAACGTCCGGCCGTTGTAACAGGAATTCCTTTGTATGATTTGCCGCAAATCTGATTCTGAATCTATTAAAAATGTTGTTGAAGCCCTTAAAAAGGGGGAAGTTGTAATTATTCCTACCGATACCGTTTATGGTTTTTCTGGTATTGCCGATTCCGTACATGAATGTGATAAAAAAATCCGTACAATAAAGGGGCGTTCTGAATCTAAGCCTTTTATTCAGTTGATTTCTTGTCCCGAAAAGATTTTTGATTATACAGATGAAAAAATACCTTCAACATTATTGGAGCATTGGCCTGGACCTCTTACTATTATTGTAAAAGATAATCGTTATTCAAACGTAAAAACTGCATTCCGGTGTCCTGGTGATGAATGGCTTAGACAAATTTTAGCTCAAGTTAGTGAACCTGTTTATTCTACAAGTCTTAACCGCAGTGGCCAGCCCGTTCTGGATGAAGAAAGTGCAATTCTAGAAGAATTTTCAAATGATGCAAGTGTGATTGTTCTTGGCGGCGACAAAAAAAATGCAGTTCCATCTACAATTGTTGAGTTTGAAGGTGAAAATATAAAAGTTATTCGACAGGGTAGTGTAAGGATTTAAGTTTTGTAGGACTAAAGCTTCCTCTTCCAGGTTACGTCCACACTTCCTTTTTTTACGTTTGCATTGCTTTCAAAAAGTGTGTTTTTAATTCCGTGTAAAGTGTTTTCGTCAGTTAAAGAAAGTTCCCAGGTAATCGGGTCTGCGTTTATTGCTTCTTTCATTGCAACCTGACGTGAAAGTTCCGGGAAAAATGATGCGTTGGAACGGCTTTTCTGTTCAATTTTTACCTTTGCTCCAGAACTGCTGTTTATTATATTTACCGAAATATTCATTGAAGCGCCGTTGTTAAAAATTATAAATCCGCGGCCACCTCGCATAATTACAATTTTATCAATAGAATCTTCGCCTTCCCAAGTTCCGGAAAGTTCATCGGTAGAAGTTCCTTTTGTTACTGGCGTAGAAGAATTGTTTTTGCTTACCGAAGTTCCAGCTGAAAATTTTTCAAATAATTTTTTAAGAGAAGTCTGGAGTTCAGTTTTTGGTTCCATAAGAATTTTGTAGTAGGAATCAAATTTTTTTGTGTCTGAATATTCCGAATTGTCGTTGCCATCAATAACATTGTAAGTAATAAGCCATTTTCCCGAAACTTCATCTTGAGAAACTGAAGCGTAAAATGAAATTGCATCTTTTGAAAAATTGCTTCTTGAAATTACAGAATCGGAAGTCCGTTTGTCGTTTACAGAAAAATTATTCAGTTCCGAAAGTTGGGTGTAATAAAGATCACTTGTCATTTTTGCAATGTTCGAATCAAGCTGGTCAGAATTAATTCCGTAATAATCAATTGAAGTTTTTTGACCGAACGCAAAATTACAGATTATAAAAAAGAGAAATATGCATAATGTATGTTTGCAAAATTTTATATTTCTCAAATTATCCTCTCAAATTCTTTGAAAACTCTCTCTGAAGTTCCCGATTAATATCTCTGTCTTTAATTGTAGCACGTTTGTCGTATTGCTTTTTGCCTTTACAAACTCCAAGCGTCATCTTTACTCTACCATTTTTTAAATAAAAATCAATCGGTATAAGTGTATATCCTTTTTCATCAACTTTTCTAGTAAGTCGTTTTATTTCATCACGTTTTAAAAGCAGTTTTTTTGGACGGTCAGGATTATGATTAAAAATAGAAGAAAACGCATATTCCGAGATGTGGAAATTTTTTACCCAAACTTCACCGTTTTGAATTTCGGCAAAAGAGTCGGGAAAAGAGATGCTGCCGTTTTTTACAGATTTTACTTCGGTACCTTCGAGTGCAAGTCCGCATTCATAAGTTTCCTCAATAAAATAATCAAAACGAGCTTTTCTGTTTTCTGCAATAATTTTTCTTCCTTCAGCCATAACTCTATTATAAAATATCGCTCCTTACCTTTCAAGTTCTTTGATTTGTTTGTTTTGTTCTTTAATTCTTATTGTAAGTTACTTTTCTTTATGATATTTTTTATACAGGTGGTTTTATAAAAATGAACAGAAAAATCTTTCAATATTCGTATTCCCTTAAAAAAGAAAAACAAAAACATTTTTTTCTGATTCTTCTGAACGTTGCGGTTTGTATAGCAGCTGTATGTCTTATTTTAAAATTTTTAGTTTTTCCAGTAAGACATAATTCTTCTGCTATGTTACCAGATTTTGAACCACAATCTTTAATAATGGTTACACCGCTTTCTAAAACTCCGCAAAGAGGGGATGTTGTTCTTGTTCGTCAGAAAAGTGATGAAGAACTGCCGTTTTTTAAAAGTCTTGCACGTAAAATTTGTATATTTTTTACCGCTCAGCAGATAGATTTTAATAAAAAATCATATTATCCGGGAACTAACGAACATTTACGTCGTGTTTTGGCTCTTCCTGGTGATACAATTTATATGAAAGATTATGTTTTGTATGTAAAACCTGAAGGTCAAACTCATTTTTTGACTGAATTTGAAATTTGTGAAAAAAAATACAATGTTCTTTTTTATATTCCGCCTTCTGAATGGGAAACATCTCTTGGCGTTCAAGGTTCTTTTTCGCAAATTACATTAAAAGAAAACGAATATTTTGTTCTTGGTGATAACAGAAAATCTTGTGAAGATTCCCGTTTGTGGGGACCTGTTATGCAAGATGAAATTTCTGCAAAAGCAATGGTATGTTATTTTCCGTTCAACAGAATTAAACTGTATTAAAAATTGAATTTGGGCGTGGCAGAGTATCTTTATATCCATATTCCGTATTGTGTCTCAAAATGTGCTTATTGTGATTTTTACAGTGTGCCTTGTAAAGAAAAGTTTGCAGGTGTGCCTGATTCGTATGTTTCTGCTCTTTGTAATGAAATTAAATTTCGTTTAAGTGAAGGAGCTGATTCTAACGAAAAAGCCCATTTTTGTTCCCCTGTTTTAAAATCTGTTTATGTAGGCGGCGGAACTCCAAGTATTTTAAAATTTCAGCAGATTCAGACGCTTTTTAATGTGATAAAACCTTTTTTGAAAAATGATGCCGAAGTTACTTTTGAAGTGAACCCTGAAGATGTGAGTAAAGAGCTTCTTTTTTGTCTTGATTCTGCCGGCGTAAACAGAATTTCGTGCGGAATTCAATCTATGAATCAAAAAGTTCTTGATTTTGCAGGAAGAAGGGGAAGCTCAGAAAAAAATCAGGAAGTTCTTTCTCTTTTTTATGAATATTGGTATAAAAAACTTTCGCTTGATTTTATTTCAGGCCTTCCTTTTGAAACTGAAGAATCTTTACAAAATGGACTCGAACTTGCAGTAAAAATAAAACCGTCTCACATTTCTTTATATTCGCTAGTGGTGGAAGAAGAAACTCCGCTTGGAAAAAAAATTGATTCAGGCGAAATTCCTTATGATTTTGATTTTTCTGATAAACTTTGGTTTTGTGGAAAAGAATTTTTAGAGTCAAAAGGTTATTCTCAATACGAAATTTCAAATTTTTGCTTGTCGGGTAAAGAAAGTATTCATAATATGGCTTATTGGACGCGTAAAAGTTATTATGGATGTGGAAGCGGTGCAACTGGAACTTTGTATAATAATGATGGAACTGCGCTGCGTTTTATCAATTCCCGTAATTTGCAGGAGTACATTGATTTTTGGCAAAAAGAAAATTTCTATGCTGGAATTGCAACTGGCGGGGGAGATGGAGCTTCTGAGAGTGAAATGATTTTCTCTTTTCTTGATGAAGTTCCCGGTGAAAAAGAAATTGTAAATATTGAAGATTCAAAATTTGAATTTTTTATGATGGGGCTTCGTAAATTAAGCGGAATAACAAAAAATGAATACGAATCTTGTTTTTCTGACAAATTTCCACAAAAAGTAGAAAATCTTTTTAAAGAGTGGCAGCAAAAAGGTCTTGCAAAAATTGAACTTTGTTCATGTGGTTCTGAAAGCTGTGTAAAAAATGACACAAGATATAGTCTTAATGCAAAAGGAATTTTATTTTTAAACAAATTTCTGGAGCTTTTATAAAGAGTTTGTACACGTCGCGACATTTTTAGCTAAAAAATTATTTTTTATTGATTGGAATTGTAATTGTAAAACAGGTTCCCTGATCTTTTTTAGATTTTACATCAATTGTCCAGCCGTGAGTTTCAACAATATTTTTTACAACCGAAAGTCCAATTCCCATTCCAGCTTCCCGCCGAGAGTTTGTTCCGCGGTAGAAAAGATTGAATATGTTTTCTAAATCATTTTCATCAATTCCAATTCCTGTGTCTTCAATTGAAAAATAAATATTATTATTTTTTTGCAATGAACGGATTATAATAGAATCGTTTTCTCTTGTATAACGCAGTGCATTGTTAAAAATATTTTCAAAAGCGCGTGTTGCAAACTGAATATCCATTGGAATTAAAATATCTTCAGTCAAATCAATCTCGCATTTTATGTCACGTTTAAATACATTTGCAGTAAATTCACATTCTTTTGCAAAATTTTTAATCAGTTTTGTAATAGATTCAGGTGCAAAATTCTGTCTTATTTCTGTGTTGTTCAGCTTCATAAAGTTTATAAGCGTATCAATCATTGATTCAAGCTGCGAAGCCTTAGTCATAATCAGTTCATAAGTGTTTTTTACTTCTTTCTTTTTGGTAATAACGCCATCTGACAAAGCTTCTGTATAACCTTTTATAATTGCAACTGGAGTTCTTAAGTCGTGGCTTATTCCCATAATAAATTTGTTCTTTTGATTTTGAGCTTCCAGTAAGGAAATTCTCATTTTTTCAAGACTTTCGGTTATAGAAGTTATTTCGTTGCTTGCTAAATCTTTTATTTCAAGTTTTTCTTCTAAATTTCCGTCTGCAATTGATTGGGTCTTGTTTTCCAAATCTGTAATTGATTTTGAAATATTTGAAAAAATAAGAATGAGCAGGGCAACGCAGAATACTACAACAATAACCAGAATTTCGATAAGAACTGGTGCAAAAGATTGAGGTCCTTCTTTTCTTGGTCTATCATGCGGCGGTTCTTTTTGAATTCTAGAAACTAAATAAATTGTTTTACCTTCAATATTTATAGAAGATGCCTGATAGATAAAATTTTCAGAAGTGTCGCGCATTGTAATCCAGAATGATTGCGGCGGAATCTTTGTAGAAGCCGGAAGTTCTGGAATTTTTGAATAAATGATATTGTAATCGTTGTCAATAAGAAGATAATCTACATTTGGTGGTATGCTTTTCATTAATCTTGAAATAGCTTCTCTGTCATTTGCCGAAAAATTATATTTATCAAGATGACTTATTTCATCCGGTCCTTTTATAATCAATCTTGAAGGGGAATGAATATAATGATGAACACATATATATAGAACACAGAGAACCGGAATTGTAATGATAAGCCCAGCCAGAAGTATAAATTGTTTCTTTATTGTCATTTGCTATTGTTAAGCGATACGCATTCTTTGTTAAAAATATAACCCTTTCCAAATTCAGTTTTGATGTACGTTTTTTCGCCGCTTTCAATCTTTTTGCGCAATCTTTGAATGTATACTGCAACTGCTGTTACATCACCAAATTGAACTTTCCATACGTCTGAATAAATTTTTTCTGGAGAAAGGGTTTCGCCTGCGTGTTTAAGCAGATATTCAAGAACTTCGTATTCTTTTGAAGAAAGAGGAACCTTGTGTGTGCCTTTTTTAAGAACGCAGCTATTGAGTAAAAGTGTGTAATCATCAAAAGTAATTGATTCTTCAGCTTTAGCAGATGCAAAAACCTGACGGCGAAGGTTTGCTTTTACACGTGCAACAAGAACGCTTGGTGAAAATGGTTTTGTAACAAATTCATCAGCACCAAATCCAAGTCCTTTTATAATGTCTTCATCAGCGTCACGTGCAGAAAGGATAATTACTGGAATTGCTTTGTCAAATTCTTTTCTATATTGCTCCAGAAATTCAAAACCACTCATTCCCGGAAGATTCAAGTCTAGAATAATAAGGTCCGGACGAGCATTATTTTTTAAATCCTCGAGTGCTTCCTCAGCTGTAATAAATGCTTTTGTTTCCATCTCCGATTTGGACAGATACATGCATACAAGTTTTGAAATTGATTCTTCATCTTCAATAACGTAAATAAAAGGTGTAAGTTTTTTTTCTTTCATAATATGTCCTGTATTTTGATACTAATATTATATTCAACTTGGGAAAACAGTAAAATAAAAAAAATCGTAATAACGTAAAATTATCGTATAGGATTTTAGATATATTTATTAACTAAAATTTAAATATATTTATTGAAATATTAAAAAAATCGGTTATAATAAAAAGGACTTTAAATTCATTATAATAAGTGGATGAATAATGATTGAAGTAACGCGGTTAGATGGGAAAAATTATTGGGTGAATCCGCACATGATAGAAAGTATGGAATCAAATCCTGACCTGACATTAACATTGCTGTCGGGGCGTAAAATCGTTGTCAAAAATTCTCCCCAAGATATAACTAAAAAAATAATTGAATACCGTAAACAAATTGGTATAGATAAGCAAGAGGTCTTGTAGTATGGATATAGCAAGTATAATTGGTATTGTCGGTGGTGCAGCCATGATCGTCATGTCTGTATTGACATCAGGTGGTACATTGGGTGGAATTATCGATATTCCATCTGTATTCATGACAATCGGTGGTTCTTATTTTGCAATGTTTATTGCGGCTCCTCTTAAAAAGGCGCTCGGAATGTTCAAAGTTATGATGAGAGCGTTTAAAGTTCCTGATTTTGGTGAAAAAAATATTGTAATAAATATGCAGGCTCTTTCAGAAAAGGCTCGTCGTGAAGGTATTCTTGCTTTGGAAGATGGTCTTGACGATTTGGAAGATGATTTTATGAAAATGGGCTTGCGTCTTGTAGTTGATGGTACGGATGGAAATATTATCCGTGCAATTATGGAAAACGAAATGAACCAGGTAGAAGCACGTCATATGGACTGGATTGGTCTTATTAATGCCTGGGCCGGATTTGCACCAGGTTTTGGTATGATGGGTACCGTACTTGGTCTTATTGGTATGTTGAACAACTTGGAAGATAAGTCATCCCTTGGTCCTAACATGGCCGTTGCGTTGATTACAACATTGTACGGTTCTATGATGGCCAACTGGTTGATTACACCGTTCTCTACAAAACTTGCGGCACATAACTCACAGGAGATGCGTTCAAAAGAAATGATTATCGAAGGTGTACTTGCAATTCAGGCCGGTGAAAACCCTCGTATTATGGCTCAGAAGCTTCTTACTTATCTTGACCCTGTTACAAGAAAGGCAATTGAAGCTGATGTTCTTAAAGACTAAGTTTTTTAGTCTGATTTGTTGAATTTGTACTTTTATATGGAAGAAAAAATAGGAAGATAGAATGGGAAGAAAAAGTAAGGCACCTGAAAAACCATCCGCAGCCTGGATGGGTACCTATGGTGACATGATTACATTAATGCTCTGCTTCTTCGTAATGCTTTACAATCCGTCGGAAGTTGATCCTACGATGCTTGCAACCATTACGCAGAGTCTCCAGATGTCTGAATCAGAAACTACATCTGGTGGTATGTCACTTTCGGCAGGTAAGCTTGCGGATTTGGGAAATAACATAAATTCTCTGCCATCTTTGGAAAAAGGTAAATCACTTGGTCTTGCAAAAAAGAAGGCTGTAAGTTTGTTTGCTCCAGATGTTAAATCAAACAGAATTACGCTTACAAGTGATGAACGTGGACTTATAATCACGCTTCTTTCTGATAATTTTTTTGAACAGGGAAGTGCGGATTTAAATATTAACGATACCCGCGAAACTTTGCTCAGACTTTCTGAATTTTTCCGTTCTGATGAATTAAAAGACCGTCGTTTTAGAATAGAAGGGCATACCGATAATACGCCTGTTTCTATAGATTCAAAATTTCCTAGTAATTGGGAATTATCTGCTACAAGAGCTGTTAATGTTCTTCATTATCTTGCCGATTATGGAGTAAATGAAAGTCAATTTTCTATTGCGGGATATGCTGATACCAGACCAAAATTCCCGAATGAAACGGAAGAAGGACGGGCATATAACAGACGTGTAGATATAATTATTCTAGACGAAGGACATTTTTAATGTTATCATATAATATGTTTTGCTGGAGGGGATATGGCAGACAATGACGACTTGGACCTTGGTGACGAGGGCGGAGCTGCAGCACCTGCGAAAAAGGGTGGCGGTATAAAAAACTTGATTACCGGTATGCTTAAATGGATTATCATTGGTGTAGCGGCAATTATTGTTGTAATCACAATTGTAATCGTTGCAATTTCTATAAATAATCATAATCAGTCAAAAAATCAGAGCGTTGGTATTGCTACAGAAGATTATACTTCCGGTCAGCGTGAAACTTACGACTGGTATAAATCTATCGGTACAATTCAGACTTTTACCAGCGATGAACCTGCTGCAACTGTACGTGTAAATGTATTCCTTGGCTATAAAAAAGATGATAAAGCTACTTCTACCGAAATTACATCCCGTTCAGTAGAGATTAAGGAATTTTTAAGACGATATTTCCGCGGAAAAACAGCTTCTGAATTAAAAAATGCAAATAACGAAGAAAAATTCCAGATGGAAATTCGTAATGGTATAAATGATAAAGTTTTGAGTGGTTCAAAAATACGCGCAGTAAGTTTTGATGAACTTAGCGTTGTAGATCCGAACTAGGTAAGGTGGAAAGTAAATGAACGAGGTTCTGTCGCAGGACGAAATTGACCAGCTTCTTAGTGCCATCAGTTCCGGTGATACGGAGGCAGATGACTTTAAGCCGGTTTCAAGCCAGCGAAAAATAAAGATTTACGATTTTAAGCGACCAGATAAATTCTCAAAGGAACAGCTTCGTACAGTTTCGAATATGCACGAAACTTTTGCGCGTTTAACAACGACTTCTCTTTCTGCACAGCTTCGTTCTTTGGTTCATGTACACGTTGCTTCTGTAGATCAGCTTACTTACGAGGAATTTATTCGTTCTATTCCAACACCTACAACTCTTGCCGTGATCAATATGGATCCTCTAAAAGGAAATGCCGTATTGGAAATTGACCCTGCAATCACTTTCTGTATGATTGACCGTCTTTTTGGTGGACGTGGTGCAACTTCTGGAAATAAAAACCGCGACCTTACCGATATTGAGCAGGAAGTAATGGAAGGTGTTATCGTACGTATTCTTGCAAATATGCGTGAAGCATGGACACAGGTAATCGATTTACGACCTCGTTTTGCTCAGATTGAAACAAATCCTCAGTTTGCACAGATTGTACCACCAACAGAAATGGTCGTTCTTGTAACTTTGGAAACTAAAGTCGGTGAAGAAGAAGGAATGATGAACTTTTGTATTCCTTATCTTACTATTGAGCCGATTGTATCTAAACTTTCATCCCAGTTCTGGTTTTCTTCTGTTAGACGAAGTTCAACTACACAGTATTTGGGAACAATTAAAAATCAGCTTTCATCTGTTGATATGGATGTTGTTGCTGATATTGGAACAATTAATTTGCCAATTAGAGATGTTTTATCATTGCGTGTCGGTGATGTAGTACGTCTTTCGAGTATAAAAGTTGGAGATCCTTTAACTTTAAGTGTAGGCAGTAAAAAGAAATTTTATTGTCAGCCTGGTGTTGTAGGTAAGAAAATGGCCGTTCAAATTACCGGAAAGCTTGAAGATGAGGATGCTGAAGAATTTGAAGAATTATCCGTAGAAGGAGACGAAACCTATGAGTGATGGTGCTATCTCACAAGACGAAATTGATGCTTTGCTTTCTGGAGTTGCAATCGATGGATTGAATTCATCGGGACATGTTGGTAATGGTCCAAGTTACCATATTGATATCCCTACATTGCAGAAACTGGCGGATGATTTAAAACCTAAACTGGAAGAAAATGTCAATAAATATACGGGTGCATCTTTTACAGTTGATAATCCTGTTGTAGAAGAAGTTGATAGAGATAAAGTTCTTGCCCGTTTGCCAGAAGTTGTAGTTGGTGTTAGTGCTGATTACAATCAGGGAATTAAAGGTAGTCATCTTTATCTTCTTTCTACCGATTTTGCGCTTAAACTTTTTGCTTTAGTTAATTCTGAAGAAGCAACAGAAGTTGATGATATGGTTCTTTCTGTTGTTTCCGAAATTATTGCTACTCATATTAGTGCTCAAATTAATGTTCTTGATCAGAGTGGAAAATTGCCTGGTCTTGCTTATGCTACACCCGAAAGTGTAAATGAATCAAAAGCAATGGTAATGTTCCCTCAGGGAAATTTTGTTCTTTCTTCTTATCCACTTACATTGGATGGTGCTGCTTATACAGTTTGGGAATGTATGGGTGGTGAAGTTGCGGAAAAAATCTGTAATGCTCTTGGTGTTGCAGATGCTCCAGAAGAACTTGGTTCTCCAGTTGGAATGACCGAAATGCCTGGTATGGGCGGCGGAATGAATATGAATTCGCCTATGGGTGGAGCAATGGGCGGAATGAACACCGGAATGGGTATGGGCCAGATGGGTGGCGGAATGCCTAATCAGATGGGTGGTATGGGCGCTATGGGTGGAATGCCTAACCAGCAGATGATGGGTATGGGAATGCCTGCCGGTGGAATGGGGATGAACATGGGCGGTATGGGAATGCCGGCTAATATGGGCGTTAATATGGGAATGAATGTTCCAAACGTTCAGCAGCTCCAGTTCCCAAATCTTCAAACGAATATGACTCCAACCGAACAGGGCAACATCAGCCTTATTATGGACGTATTCATGGAGATGACCGTAGAACTTGGTCGTACTAAAAAATCAATTAAGGATATTCTTGGAATGGGTGAAGGTACCATCATCGAGTTGGATAAACTTGCCGGTGAACCTGTAGACATTCTTGTAAATCATAAAGCGATTGCAAAAGGGGAAGTTGTAGTTATTGATGAAAACTTTGGTGTTCGTGTAACTGAAATTCTTTCTCCAATTGAACGCGTTAATGAATTAAGCTAAATAAAGTGCAATTTTTAGGGTGGGGAAAAATTGTATAGGTTCAAAAAAATTATAGCGGCTGTCATTTTTATGATGGCTGCAGTTTCATATTTTTATTCTCAAGATACTGCTCAGAATGTTCAGACTGGAGCTTCGGATGTTGCAGCTTCTAATTCTGTTGTTGAAGCTCCCGGCATAAACGGTTTTTCAGAAAATAATACTGATTGGTTTAATTCTTCTACCGAATCTTCTGTTTATACTTCAAATGGTGAGCGTCGTTCTATAGTTCCAACTTTAATAAAAGTAATTGTTTTTCTTATTCTTGTGGTTGCGGCAATTTATGCAATCATGTGGTTTTTCAAGCGTAAAGGTAAAATTGCAAAAAGTGATGATGATTATTTGCGCCGTGTTTCTACATTGCCGCTTGGACCTGGAAAATCAGTTGAAGTTGTGACTCTTCTTGATAAAGGTTATTTAATTGGCGTTACCGACGGAAGTATAAATCTTCTTAGTGAAATTACAGATACAGAGCTTATTCAGGCAATGAATCTTGATTTTGATAAACGCCAGAATGTAAAAAAGCCGCAGACATTTGAAGATGTTTTGGAAAAATTTATGCCAAACGGTCCGCGTTCTAATAAAAATATTTATTCGGAGACAGAAAAAAAAGTCGATAATATTTCGCGCTTTTTAAAATAGAAGAAATACGAAGATGAATATAAAAAAATCGTTAGTTTTAGCAGGATTATTGTTTTCTCTTTTTTCTTTTCTGAATGCGCAGAATACTTTGCCAAACGGTTCAGCTCAGGGAATTACCGAAATGGGCCGTTCAATCCGCGAAGCCGAAGTTCCTTCTACGCCCTTAATTCCGAATATTAACGTTCAGATTACCGAGCCTCAATCTGGCCGTGAAGTGGCATTTTCTGTTCGATTACTTCTTATTCTTACAGTTTTAACTCTTGCACCAAGCATTTTAATTCTTGTAACTTGTTTTCTGCGTTTTTCTATTGTACTTGATTTTATAAAACGTGCTCTTTCTTTGCAGCAGGTTCCTCCAACTGCAGTTTTAAATGGAATCGCTTTTTTTATGACCATTTTTGTAATGTGGCCTACAATTTCTAAAGTTTACGAAAATGCCTATAAACCGCTTTCTGACGGAACAATTGGGCTTACCGAAGCTTATACCGAAGTTGAAAAACCAATCCGCGAATGGATGTTCGTACAGCTGGAAGACGATGCTAAAAAAGGAAACGGCTATATTGCAATGTTTATGAGTATGGCAAAACTTCCTGCTCCAACGGTTCCTTCTGATGTACCAACTTACATTTTAATTCCTTCTTATATTTTGCATGAACTTACAGTTGCATTTAAAATAGGTGTTCTTCTATATATACCGTTCATCATTATTGATATGGTAGTTGCGTCAATTCTTATGTCTATGGGTATGATGATGCTTCCGCCGGTTCAGATTTCGATGCCGTTTAAATTGATTCTGTTCGTTCTGGTTGATGGCTGGGGCTTATTAACTCAGCAGCTTTTTGTTTCGGTTTTACATTAGAACGGATTTTGGTGTGGGAGGAATAAATGTCAGTTGGTGATGTAGTTGCAATAATGAGAGATGCCGTTCAGCAGGTAATAACATTGATTGGACCTGTTCTTGGCTTTGCTCTTCTTGTTGGTTTAATAGTTGGTATTTTTCAGGCAGTTACTTCCATTCAGGAGCAGACACTTACATTTTTGCCAAAACTTCTTGTAATACTTCTTATAATTGCGCTGCTTGGTGGTACTATGTTCACTCAACTTGGTGAATATACTGTAGCTTTGTTCAGACGAATCCCGGATTTTGCAAAATAAAGTAGCCTATGGATTATATTTTATCTAAAGCACCAGTTTTTCTTCTCATTTTTGCCCGCTGCTTTATGATGATTATGACCCTTCCGCTTTTTTCTATGCGTTCAGTTCCGCGAATTGCTAAAATTGCAGTTTCAGGATATATGGCTTATTTTTTGCTTTCGGTTGTTGATTTTTCGCAATATCAGAATTTTTTAGGTGATGATGGGGCTTTTTCTCTTATTTTCCTCCTTTTAGTTTTAGGTGAAGGTTTAATCGGCGTAATTCTTGGTTTTTATATTACGATAATTTTTTCTGCATTCAGTTCTGCAGGTCAGTTTACGGCGTTCCAGATGGGATTCAGTGCGGCAAGTACTTACGATGCTCTTGCTCAAATTGAAAATCCTCTTATGGGACAGTTTTTTAACTTTATTGCAATTTTAATTTTTTTCCAGACAAAATGGTTCCAGATGCTGTTTTTCAGGGGACTTACGGCAAGTTATTCAGCAATAAATGTTTTTTCTTTGATTGCAGGCAGGGAAAATCTTGTAAAACTTTTTCTTTCCGGACTTTCAAATCTTTTTGCCGATGCTTTGATTATTTCTCTTCCGTTAATGGGAACTTTACTTTTAATTACAGTTTGTACAGGACTTCTTTCTAAAGCGGCTCCTCAGATGAACTTACTTTCAGAAGGATTCCCAATTATGATTCTGGTGGCATTTTTTATAATTATGTCAATTCTTCCAAATCTCTGCGACTTTTTTATTAATTCGTTTGCTACTGGTTTTAGTGATTTGGAACATTTTTTTGTACAGATTGGCGGAGGTATGTAATTGGCAGCGGAAGATGAAGGACGTACCGAAGAACCGTCGGAATACAAACTTGAAAAAGCCCGTAAAGAAGGTCGTGTCGCTAAAAGTCAGGAAGTTAGTGGTGCTTTAATTCTGCTTCTTGGTATTCTGTTAATGTACATTCTTGCAAAATGGATTTTTGGGCAGTGTATTGATGTGTATAAATTTTATTTTTCTAAATGCTCGTCTCCAGATATGAGCGACCGTTCTTTGTATACTGCATTTATCATGTTTTTCTTAAAATGTGTACTTCCTTTTTCTGGAATTGCCATTGTTGCCGCTTTTATTGCAAATATTGTTCAAAATCGTGGATTTTTATTCAGCTGGAAGCCGATTGAACCAAAATTTTCAAATATCCTTCCGCATTTTGGGGAATATTTTAAAAAGACGATTTTTTCTGGGAAAGGTTTGTTCAATATTGCAAAATCAATTGTAAAAGTTGCTGTCATTATTGTGATTGCATATTTTTTAATAAAAAAAGATATGTTCGAGCTTATGATGATTCTAAAAAACGGACAGATTTTGATTGGTGTTGCCAAAATTGCAAAAATGGCAGCTCAGATTCTTATAATTGTTGCAGTTTTTTTTCTTGGTGTTTCTATTATAGATTATTTTATGCAGCGTCGTGAATTCATGGAATCTATGAAAATGACAAAGCAGGAACAAAAAGAAGAATATAAAGAACTCGAAGGTGACCCGGAAGTAAAAGGGCGTCTTAGACAGGCTCAAATGCAGCTTTTACAGCAGAATATTCCGCGTGCAGTTGCAGAATCTGATGTAATCATTACAAACCCTACACATTTTGCTGTTGGTGTAAAGTATGATTTTAACGTCGCAGATTCATCTCCTACAGTTACGGTAAAAGGCGAAGACGAAACTGCATTTACAATAAGAAGGCTTGCGCAGGAAAATGATGTTCCTATTGTAGAAAATAAGGCATTGGCCCGCGGACTATATACAGACACGCAAGTTGGTGATATAATACCAGAGAGCTATTGGAAGGTAATGGCTACAATTTATACGAGTATTTTATCGGATTCAAAATAAAAAAGTAGATTGCTGGGTGGGGACTAATGGCAAACGAAAGAAGGGGACGAATTTTCAATTTTCTTCAGCATAACGTTGTTGGCGTTGCTGTTGTTCTTGTTGTATTCTGCATTTTTATTCCTATGCCAAAATTTATTATAGATATTTGTATGGTTTTAAACCTTGCAGCTTCTATAATTGTCCTTCTTGTTGTAGTTTATACCCCACGTGCATCAAATTTCCAGACATTCCCGCGAGTTGTTTTGTATTTAACCTTATTCGGGCTTGCGGTTAATATTTCTTCTACACGTCTTATTCTTACTGCAAGGTCAATGCGTGAACAAAGTGACATGGTAAAAGCTTTTGCCGATATTGTTGCCGGTGGTGACGCAGTAATAGGATTTGTAATTTTTATCATTATTATTGTAGTTCAGGTTCTTGTTGTTACAAAGGGTGCTGGTCGCGTTTCTGAAGTTGCAGCCCGATTCTCTTTGGATTCCATGAACCAGAAATTTTTTGATGTTGATAACCGTTTGAATAGTGGAGCAATTTCCGAAGAAGAAGCACTTGCCGAAAAAGACGCAATTCGTAAAGAAATTGACTTTTACTCTGCAATGGACGGTTCTTCTAAATTCGTTTCCGGTAACGTAAAGGCTGGTATTTTTATTACAGTTATAAATCTTGCTGGCGGTGTTATAATAAATATGTTGCCGGGAAGAACTAGTGCGGTTAGCGGGTTTGGAAATATTTTTTCAATGTATTCTTCGCTTACAATTGGTGACGGTCTTCTTTCTCAGCTTCCGTCTTTGATGACTTCTTTTGCAACTGGTCTTCTTGTTACCGGTTCTAAATCTGATGAACGTTTTGACGCTCAGCTTAAATCTGATTTTACCCGCTCAGGTTATATTTACGAAATTCTTGGAGCAATTCTTATTTTGATGGGCATAATTATGGGAATTTTTATGCGCCATTATTCATTGCTTGTGCTTTTTATTCCAGTTGGCGGACTTTTTGTTTTTATTGGAACTCGTCTTGCTGCAGCTGAAACTTCCAAGGTTGCTGCTCAAAAAGCATCAGAAGAAAAGGCAAAGGAACAGAATCAGGTTGGAACAGCTTCGGCAGATGCAGAAAAAATTTCTATGCTCGATCCTCTTTCTCTTGAACTTGGTTATGCGCTTATTCCGCTTGTTAATAAGAAAAATGGAGCTGAACTTCTTGAACGCATTACGCGAATCAGGGAAGAAGCTAAACTTGATATGGGATTTGTAATTCCAAAAATTCGTATTCAGGATAATATGACTCTTGATCCTAATGAATACAGTTTTAAAATAAAAGGAATAGAAGCCGGTCATGCACAAATTCGTCTTGGTTACTATATGTGTATGGATACCGGTGCTGTAATTACGCCGTTACAAGGAGAAAAAACAAAAGATCCTGCATTTGGAATGGATGCAATCTGGTTACCGGATGAAAAACGTGCGGAAGCTGAAGAAGCTGGTTATGTGGTTGTAGACCCACCAACAATCATTGCCACACATCTTACAGAAATTATCCGCTCTCATGCTGCACAAATGCTTGGTCGTCAGGAAGTTTCTGCTATTCTTGATGTAGTAAAAGAAAAGAAACCTGTCCTTGTTGAGGATGTTCTTAATACTGCAAAACTTACCTATGGTCAGATTGAAAAAGTATTACAGAATCTTCTTGAAGAAAAAGTTTCAATCAGAAATATTGATACAATTTTGGAAACACTGGCTAACTATGCAAGTATTTCTCATAATCCTTGGGATTTAACTGCAAAAGCACGAGAAGCTTTAGGTTTGCAGATTTGTTCTCAATATGCAGATGCTGATAAAAAACTTCGCGTACTTACTTTGTCGCAGCCGTTATCAGAAATGGTAAAGGAACATGAATATATTCCTTCTGATGGTTCAAAGCCTTATGTTGCATTTGATCCTGTTGATCGCCGTAAATGGCTGCAGGCTGTAAGTGATGGAATTGCACGTGTAAGAAATAAGGGATTCCAGCCTATTATTCTTTGCGTAAGTCCTATCCGTCAGCTTGTTTACAGTTCTTTGGAGCAGGAAATGCCGGGTATTGTTGTTCTTTCCGAAATGGAGCTTTATGCAGCGGGAAGAAATATTTCTGTAGAAGTTATTGATGAAATTTCGTAATTTAGGAAAGTTGTTGGGGTAAAATATGGCGTATGATGAAGAAATAGTACAAGTAATTGAACGTAATACCATTGATGAATGTAAACAGGAATTATTCAGACTCTACAATCACGATTACAAAATTATCGATAAAAAAACGGAATTTCGTCCTTCTGGTTTTTTGGGATTAAAACGTAAGGAAGTTCAGGTTGTAAAATATACTGTTAATCACAAAAAAGCTTACGATAATAATTTTTACGAAGATAAAAGTTATGAATCTGAAAAACTTGAAGAAAACCGTCGTGCAATTTTGGAAAAGCAGAGCACAATTCTTTTAACTTCTCAGCTTAATCAGATGTCTGCAAAATTAGACGAGATGACAAAAAAAATGGAGACAATGCCGGTTTCTTCATCATCTCAGCACGAATCAATTACAAAAATTGAAGATTTACTCGAAGAAAATGAATTTACAAATTCTTATATAAAAATGATTGTTGAAAAAATCCGGCAGACATTAACTGACGAACAAAAAGATGATTTTAAACTGGTTCAGCGTTATGTTGTAGATTGGATTGGAGAAACTATTCAGATTGTACAGCCAAAAACTTTCCGTCCACCGCACGTAATCATCATTGTTGGACCTACAGGAGTTGGTAAAACTACAACAATTGCAAAACTTGCTTCTAATGCAATCCTTGATGCAAAGGCAAATAATCAGCCTAGACCAGAAATCTGTATTCTTACTATAGATACAATGCGTGTAGGTGCGCTTGAACAGCTTTCGAAATTTGGCGAAATTTTACAGAAAGATGTTTTAAAAGCAGAAAATTCCGAAGATGTAAAAGAAATTTACGAACAATATAAAGAGCATGTTGATTATATTTTTGTTGATACAAGTGGTTACAGTCCGAATGATGCAACTCATATCAGCGAAATGAAAAATATTTTAAATGTAAACATGAATCCGGATGTTTATCTTTCTGTTTCGGCAGATAAAAAAGCATCGGATTTGCAGAATATTTTTAGAAATTACGAGCCTTTTGCCTACGAATCTGTTATAGTTACTAAATGCGATGAAACTAAGCATTTTGGTAATGTAATCAGCGTTTTGTGGGACAGGCATAAATGTATTTCTTATATTACCGATGGACAGAGAGTTCCAAGGAATATTCACAAAGCAGATGTGGTTGAAATTCTAAAGAATCTTTCTGGTTTTGATATTGACAGAGCTCATATTGAAGAAAAATTTGGAGAAAAATAGTATGGAAGAACAGGCAGAAGAATTAAGAGAATTGATGAAGGATGATGTTCCTGCAAAAGATAACGCTCCTGTAAAAAAAGAACATAATACAAGAATTATTGCAATTACAAGCGGTAAGGGCGGTGTTGGTAAAACTAACTTTGCCGTAAATATGGCCATTGCTTATGCTCAGCTTGGTAAAAAAGTCATTTTGATTGATGGTGATTTGGGAATGGCAAATGTTAACGTTCTTCTTAATATTGTTCCTCAATACAATCTTATGCACGTAATCAATAAGAAAAAGACCATGAAAGAAATTATCATGGATACAGAATTCGGCATTAAATTTATTGCCGGTGCAAACGGATTTTCAAAAATTGCAAACCTTACTGTAGAAGAACTTGACTATTTTGCAAAACAGTTTGCTTCTCTTGGAAATGCGGATATCATTATTATTGATACAGGTGCGGGAATTGCAAATAACGTTCTTCAGTTTGTAGCCGCTGCCGACGAGGTTTTTGTTGTTACAACACCAGAGCCAACTGCAATTACCGATGCTTACGGAATTATAAAAATTATTACTACAGAAATTGTAGACCGTACTGTAGATATTAAACTTATTGTAAACCGCGTTCATTCTGCCGACGAAGGAAAACGAATTTCAGAACGAATTATTACAATTGTTGGACAGTTCCTTGGTTATAAAGTTGAATATCTTGGTTTTGTTTATGAAGATTCTGTAGTTCAGGCTTCTGTAATCAGGCAGAAACCGTTTATTGTTGTAAATCCTACATCAAAACCGGCAGTGTGTCTTAAACATATTGTTGGTAAAATAGAAAAAACTGAACCGGAATATAATGATGGAGTTGCAAACTTCCTAAAAAAATTCCTTGGAAGAAAGAAATAGAAAGCCTAATTTTAGATTTTCAATAAAATATTTTCTGTATTTTTTTTCTATTATGATGTATAATTGAATGAGTTTAAAAAAAAGTTGGGAGGTAAAATGCGGAATTTGAAATTTCCTATGATATTTGCAGGTTTTGGATTTGCATTATCATTGTTTTTTGGATTTTTCTCACGTTCGCATTTTGGAATAATCTTTCTTAGAGCCTTAATTTTCGCAGTTGTTTTTTTTGCAATTGGATTTGGAATTAAAATAATATACGGAAAATTCTTGGATGATAATTCTTCTTCCGATTTTGATAATGACCAGCTCACAGGGACGGAATCTGCTCCTTCTTCTTCTGAATATACAAAAGGACAGCATGTTGATTTTGTTGTAAAAGATGAGGAACTCGATTCTGAAACAAGTGATAATCATTATGTGGTTGGCCAAAATCATCAGATGCTTTCAGAAGCTGATATGCATGCTGGTGCAGTACATAGTGATGGATTTTCGGCAGGAGCAGGTTCATTTGGGGCGGAAAGTTCTGCAGCTTTTGGTATGGGAGCGGGAATGGCTTCTACAAATGCAGGAAGTGCAGGGCAAACAGCTTTTTCTGCAACAGAAAGTGGAGCTCAATCTGCAGTAAATGCAACTGGTTCTTCTGGTGTGGCAAATTCTGCTGGTGAAAAATCTGCTCAAGCTGGAACGGCAAATGCAAATTCTTCGTTGGATAATACAAATTCAGGATTTGTACCGCTCGGAAAAGAAAGTTTTAAAAAGGTTTCGGGAACGGAAGCTGTAATTTCTTCGAATATTCAGGCTGCAAATCCGCGGCAGGAATCTTCTTCTGGGCCAGAACTAGACGTATTGCCGGATATGTCTGATTTGCAAATAAATAACGACTCTTCGGAATCTTCTGAAGAAGCGGAATCTGATGATACTGATTTTGAAGGTTCATCAGGGAATTATAAAAGTAAAAACACATCTGATACAGAGGTAAAAGATGCTTCGCTTATGGCAAAAGCAATCAGTTCTCTGCTATCAGCTGAATCATAATAAAAAAGGTGGGATGTATGCCGATTAATGATGAAAAAGAAGAAGACGATCTTTGGGAAGAATACAAAAAAACTAGGTCTCCCGCTATACGCGATAAATTCATTCGTCAATATATGCCTCTTGTAAAGTATGTTGCAGGAAAAGTTGCTGTTGGAATGCCAAATAGCGTTGAATTTGATGATTTAGTCGGATTCGGACAGTTTGGACTTCTTGATGCAATTAATAAATATGATACTTCAAAGAACGTAAAATTCAAAACTTACGCTGTTACCCGAATTCGTGGTGCGATTTTTGATGAATTACGTCAAATTGACTGGGTTCCACGTTCTGTTCGCCAGAAATCACGCGAAATTGAAGATACAATTGTTTCTCTCGAATCAAAACTTGGCCGCACAGCTACAGATACAGAAATTGCAGATGCCCTGAACATGACCGAAGAAGAATATCATCGCACTGTAATGAAAGTTTCTGGAACAAGCATTCTTTCCTTAAATGATGTTTGGTATGCTGGTGACGACAACGATAATATGTCAATCGGAAACAATATTGAATCTCCTTCAAGTCTTAACCCTGATGTAATTGCTGAACGTGAAGAAATCAAAAAGGTAATTGCACAGGCAATCAGTGAACTTCCGGAAAAAGAAAAACTGGTTATCGTACTTTACTACCACGAAGACCTTACTTTTAAAGAAATTGGTGAAGTTCTTGAAGTTAGTGAATCTAGAATTTCTCAGCTTCATACAAAAGCAAATCTTCGTCTGCGTGCAAAACTTACGAATTTACGAAAAGGAATTATTTAATAATAAGGAATTATTTAAAAAAGAAAGATGGTAACCCTTGATACAATCCGTACTGATATGAAAAAACTCCTCGCAGTAGACAAGGAGCTTCATCAGGTTGAAGTAAACGCAGATACCATAGATGAAGCACTTGCTGATGCTGCCGTTCAGTTTGATACAAAAACGACAAATTTGCAGTATGAAGTTGTAGAAAAGGGAAGTGATGGATTTTTAGGAATTGGAAAAAAGCCTTGGAAATTAAAAATTTATCAGGATCCAAATACAATCAAAAAAGCTGTTAAACTTGCTTCGGATGGACTTATTATTGATGATGAAGAAGGCGAAACACAGGAAGTAAAAAACAGAGACGGACTTTTTTATGTACGCCATTTTTCTTCAGATATTATGCTTAAAATCATTTTACCAGTTGGAGATGGACTTCCCATTGAATTACGTGATGTTCTGGACGAAATCCGTCGTGAAGATACGCTTGATTTTGATGAAGAGCTTGTAAAAAAATATATTAAAAACGGAACCGATGGTCATTATTATTCCGTTGGTCAGTATAAACATGTTTCTGCAGGTGATGTTTTAATTTCTGTAGAAGCGGCAAAAGATGAAATGAAGGCTTCGATTGTTGTTTCTCCGCCTTCAATGAGTGGAGCGGAAGCTTCGGAAGAATCAATTAAGCGCAGTCTAATGACTCAGGGAATCATTGAACAGTGTATTGATGATGCAAAAATTTCTGAATTTGTTGACAATCCTGTTTATAATGTTCCTTTTGAAGTTGCCGCTGCAATTCAGCCTTTAGACGGACACGATGCTTATCTTTCCTACAATTTTGAAACTGACCCTAAAAAACTCAAGGCTAAAATTTCTGATACTGGAAACATCAACTACAAGGAACTTAATCAGATTCAGAATGTAATAAAAGATCAACCTCTTGCAACAAAAATTCCAGCAGAACGTGGAAAGGGTGGAAAAACAATATTTGGACGTTACCTTGAAGCTAAAAACGGAAAAGATATTCAGATTCAGCTTGGAGCAAACGTTGTTCTTGACCGTGATGGTGTTACAATTAAAGCTGCAATTGACGGCGAAGTAATGCTTGTAAACGGAAAAATCACAGTTGAACCAATTAAATATCTTGATGCAGTTAATGTTAAGACTGGTGACGTTAAATTTGTTGGAACTGTTATCATCAAAGGTAATGTTGAAGAAGGTTACCGCGTAGAAGCAACTAATATAGAAGTAAATGGAATTGTAGATAAATCTCATCTTGAAGCTACTGGAAATATTATTGTCCGTCAGGGAATTTTTGGTAAAGGCGAAGGTTATATTAAAGCCGGAAAATCTCTGTGGGCTAAATTTATAAATGATACTACCGTCGAAGTTGAAGAAAATGTCATCGTTTTAGACAGTATTCTCAATTCAAATGTAACTGCAATGAAGAACATTCTGCTGCGAGGTAAAAAAGCTCAGATTATGGGTGGACACTTGCTTGCAACAGAAGAGATTTGTGCACGTAATATCGGTTCTCCGGGTGGCGGTACAGAAACTATACTTGAAGTCGGAATTGATCCAAGGGCAAAAAAGCGTCTTGAACAGCTGCAGAAAATGCAGGGAGATGCAACTAAGGAATATGAAGCTCTGGAACTTGATATTCAGACTTTGGAACAACAAAAGAAGTTACGTAAACGTCTGCCTCAGGAAAAAGAAGACAAACTTACAAAACTTAAACAACGTAAAAAAGACGTAACAGAAGATTTGGGCGAAATGAATTCTGAAATTGATAAAATTCAGGCTCATTTAAGAGAGCTTAAAGCGGTCGGTAAAGTTAAGGCCGAAGGAACTGTTTACGCAGGTGTTAAGATTTATGTAAGAGATGTTCTGGATGAAGTGAAGATGGATGCAAAAAGCGTTACCTTCTATTTTGAAAAAAGTTTCTGTAAGCGCGGGGATTACGAGCCACCGGCTTTTACTGTAGAGGAGCCGGATGGGTATACAGCCAATTAGGTTGCGTTATATAGTGTTATTTTACAGGTTTTATGCCTAAAATATACACTATATGTGGTTTTTAGGTGTAAGAATACGGTTTATGTGCATAAATTGTGAATAAAACATAAAAATATGTACGTAGACAAAATAAGGATTATTTATGATACGACACCTATTTCAACGAACAATTACAAGAAATGGAAAAAAAATCAAAGCCTGGTATTATTGGTATTATGATGAAAACGGAAAACAGGTAAGAAAATCTTGCGGCCAAAATGGAAAACCGTGTTTAACAAAACGTGAAGCAGAAGCCTTTATTGCAAATTTACCAAATGAAGAAATCATAAAGAAAGAATCAATAACCTTTAATTTATATTGCAAAGATTTTTATGAACCAAATTCGCGTTTTTTTAGAAAACAAATGGCTCGCGGATATAAATATCAGCCTAATAGCATTTATCAGAAACAATTATATTTATCAAAATTCTTAAAAGTTTTTGGTCAGATGAATGTTGATTTGCTAACTGTTGGTGCTGTCGAAAATTGGCTGATAGATATGAAGTGTAGTAATGCAACTAAGAATAATATTCTTTCTGTTGTTGATGAAATTGAAAATGAACTCTATAGCGATAAGATTATTGATAATCCTATTAAAGTAAGACACTTCAAGCGAAATACAAATGAAAAAGATATTTTTTCTTTGCAAGAAATAAATACCTTATTTCCAATTGATTATGATAAATTGATTAAAGTTTGGCGCGTAAGATCAACAGAAAGAGAAAATGATATATATTCCTTCGCCACAGCAGTTTATACTCTTATATCTACAGGTATGAGAAGTTGTGAAATTAGGGCTTTGCAATGGAACCAATTTATTAGGCCTGATGCTATTTTGATAAATGCAATGATAGATTCCAATAATGAGCGTGTTAATAGACTAAAAAAATGGACTGATGATAACAAGAAGTGGCGTGTTACTATTTTACCTGATAGAACAGTAAGAATGATTAATTTATTACGTCTGGATAAATCTGACAATGATTTTGTTTTTATCTATGAAGGCCATACTATAACAACAGATTTTTTGCTTGATCATTTTAAGTGCGTGTTGAGAAAAAATGGAATTGATTGTGATAGACGCAATATTACAGTTCATTCATGCAGATTTACATATAATTCCTTAGTTCGCGGAGAAATTTCTGGTGATGATTTACGTCTTATGGTTGGTCATACTAAAGAACAGATGACTGATTATTACGATAAATCAAAGGCTGTGGAACATCTTGATGGATTGCTGCAGAATAAGGGAACATTAAATTCTGTATTTAATTGATTGGAATATTAAAGCCTATACAGAAACCACCTAGACCACCTAAAGCAAAACCGGAACCAAAACCGATTAATGAAAATTTCAAATACTCTGTAAAACTATTTTCTTTTCGTTTTTCATACATTGTTTTCCAATATTCAACTTCCGGTAATAATTCAACGGTAGCCTGTTTATAACCTTCTTTATAGGCCTTCTCAATTGAGGTGTCAGCTTCTTCAAAAATAATATTAATTAATGCTTGAACTTC
>JAILCM010000140.1 GCA_024680155.1 Treponema sp. | reverse complement strand
AAGAGTGTAGGTCGTGTCTGTTGAACCAAGTTTACGGCCTTTGCTTGTAAGATTGTTGTATTCAGAAGTTGAACCAAGATAAATCCAGCCGGAACCAGGGTAAATTACAATAAGAGTTTCACCGCGATTAAGAGTTACTGTCCGAGATGGCAGCGGAATTATTTCTTCTGATTCAGTCTCTTCTTCAGATTCTTCGTTTTCGTCTGCTGATGATTCTGAATCGGCGGTTTCGTCATTTTCGGCGGCTGAAGCTGATGAGTCTGTATTTTCATCGTTTTCGTCCGTTACATCAGAAGATTCTGTGTTTTCTGGGGAGATGCCAGTATCGGTAAAATCTGCACTTTCTGAGTCTTCGGTATTTTCATTTCCAACTGTAACGTCAATATCTGTCGCGTTTTCATCAGAATTGTTTTGAGTTTCGGTATTAAATTCAGGCGGAACAAGGTCTGAATCAACAACAGGTTCAACAACTTCATTTTCTGTATTTTCTACGGTTGTGTCGGTGTTTTTGTCTTCAGTTTCTTCTTCCGGTTCAAGCGTAATAATTTCCGGTTCTGTGATTGTTTCAACTGGTTCAAGTTCGCTTATATCAATATCAAAACTATCACCGCTTTTTGAGTTTTCCGCGTTTTCATCTTTTTCGGAGCCGTCAGCTGTTTCTGTTTGATTTTCAACCTCATCCTGATTTCCAGCATTTTCAGCGTTGTCAGAATTTTCATCCTGATTTTCTGTGTTTTCAGATTCCGAAATTGCAGAATCTTCTGGAATTCCACTGTTCGAAGCACAAGAGAAAAACATCATTGATGAGAAAAGTGTAGAAATTGCCGCTAAAAGAATTACGATTTTTTTCATGGAGCGGCTCCTAAAATTTCATTTACGATAGCTGTATTCGTTTTGTTAAGCGAATTTATTTCTTTATCAGAAGGAATTGTAAACCATTTGTCAGTTTCTTCTTCCGGCCAAGTTTTTTCAGTTTTTCTTGAAATGCTGTAATCATTCTGAATTTCCGGGCCATCTGGAATCAGCGGTGATTCACTCAAAATAAGCGGCATTTCCAAAGTTTCTGGTTCTTTTTTTCCGTCAAGTGCAATAATCAGAATAACAATAAGAATAAGGATGACAAGACTAAGTCCGCCAATAATGATTGCCATTTTTTTGTTTTCGCGGCAATAATCAACGGCTTTTTCATAAAGAGAAATAATTTTATCTTTTATGTCAGAAAAAACAGCCTTTACATCCATTTTTCTATTCTTTTTTATTCTTCAATCAATTTATTTTTCAATAATCGGGTCTGTAATAGTTCCGTCATCATTGTGAATACGTTTTGGAGGACGAGCAGGAAGTACAACTCCTTCTTCCTCTGGAACATCTTCATCAACAAAATTTGCATCTGCACGGTCAATATCAGCACCGCGTTTAATATCCTGGTCAAGACGAAGAGCAATAATCTTACTTACACCAGACTCTTCCATTGTAATACCAAGCATTGTTGAAGCACCCATTACAGTTTTTTTGTTATGAGTAATTACAATGTACTGACTCACGTTTGCAAAACTTTCGAGCGTCGTTACAAAAGAAGAAACGTTCTTATCATCAAGGGCGGCATCAATTTCGTCCAAAAGACAGAATGGACTAGGGCGAACCTGATATGTTGCAAACAAAAGTGCAACCGCAGTCATAGTTTTTTCACCACCGGAAAGCAATGCAATGTTTTCAAGTTTTTTTCCAGGCGGCTGAGCGTAAATATCAATACCAGAAGTAAGAATATTCTGCGGGTCTGCAAGTTTAAGTTCTGCGCGTCCACCATTAAAAAGGCGTCTGAACATATTATGGAAATTCTTCTTAATCTGATTGTAAGTTTCAAGGAACATTTCAGCCGATTTAGACTTAATTTCTTCACTTACGCGGATAAGATTTTCAAGAGATTTCTGTGTATCTTCGTAGTTTGTCTTCTGGCGTTCGTAGCGGTCTTTTACTTCGGCAAATTCTTCAGGAGCCATAAGGTTTACAGAACCAAGAGATTTAAAACTTTCTCTGGCTGCTGCAAGTTTTTCACGCAAATCGGCAGAAGAAGTTGTAATTTTGTACATTCGCTCTTCAAATTCCATCAAATCGCGTGAATACTGATCCTGGAAATTCTGCTTGATATTTTTAATGTCGTTGTCAGCAGAGTTAAGCTGCAAAGTAAGGCGTTCAAACTGTTCCTGATATTTATTCTGTTCTGCATGTTTCTTTTCAAGAGTGTCGTTTTTACCAGAAACGCTTTTGTTTGCCTTTGCAATCTCTTCATCCAGTTTTGCCATTTCATCCGCAAGCTTTTTACCGCGATATTCAATTTCGGCAAGTTCGTCCTGAATTGTGTTTATCTGTTCGTTTATTTCGTCGGAACGTTTTGTTTCTGCATAAAGTTCATCTTCGGTTTCGCGTAAAGTTGCCTGTTCCGTTGCAAGCTGACGGGTGAGAGTGCTTGTTTGAGTTTCTGCCGCTTTAATCTGTTCCTGCATCTGAATTTCGTTGATTTTGAGCTTGTTCAAAGTTTCTTTGTATTCGCCGATTTTTTGAGTAAGCCCAGAGTTTTCGGAATGCAAGTTATCAATTTCGCGGTTGATTTTGTCTACGCCACTAAGATTGTCGCTGATTTTTGAATCAATTGCGCGTTTTTGAGTCATTATACCTTCTGGCGACAAAAATTCAGTAATAAATGAAGGTGAAGTTTCCTGATATTTTTTAATTGCTTCTTCAAGCGCTGTAATCTGATTTTCTGCATCTTCAAATGCGTCTGCGGCTTCTTTTACAGTAGAAAGACTTTCTTCCGCTCCATGATTTTTTCCAGCCGCAAAGTCATTGAATACATTTTTACGGCCGCTTACAAAAATCTTAAGTTTCTGGAGTGTTGTTTCAAGTTCTTCTTTTGCATTTTTAAGTGCGTTTTCAGAAAATCCTGCTGATTTTAATTTTTCGTCCAGTTTTGTTACGATATCTTCTGTGATAGAAGCAAGCTCATCCTGCAGCGCAAGTCTTTCCTGTTCAAGCTTTGAAATTTGAGTTTTAAGCTGAGCGGCCTTTTCATCATTTTCTGTGATTCTTGAACCTGCAACTTTAATATTTTCTTCAAAACTGATTATATTGTTTTTAATTGAATCAAGCTGCTTTGTTTTTTCGTGAAGAGCGGCTTTCTGTTCGTCAATATTTTCCTGAATATCATCAATTCGGTCTTGAATAGAGTTACGGCGGCCTTCAAGGTTGTTAATTTTTTCGCGAAGTTCAGAAGCCCGTTCGTTTGCCTGTTTTATAAGTTCAAGCTTACCGTTTTTTTCTTTTCCAATACCAATAAGTTCAGCCTGTTTTGAATACAAATCTTCTTGCATGGCCTTAACTTTGTCCATGTTTTCAGAAATTGTATTATTGATTTCTTCAATTTCCTGGCGGATTTTATCGCGCTTTTGCTGAACATTTTTAAGTTCTTCTTCGTGGCGAGCTTTGTCGGTAACAAAATTCTTTAAACGAAGAAGGGTAAGGTCAAGTTCGTAATTGTAAATTTCTTCTTTAAATTTGCGGTATTTGATTGTTTTTTCAGATTGAATTTTTAATGAATCATACTGGCGCTTAATTTCGGTAAGTGCAATTTCAATCTGCTGCATGTTGATTCTTGTTTTTTCAAGTTCGCGTTCTGCTTCTGCACATTCTGCTTTTGAACGGCTGATTCCGGCTGCTTCTTCAAAAAGATAACGTCTGTCTTCTGGTTTACTTGAAAGAATCTGGTCAATTTTTCCCTGTTCCATTACAGAGTAGGCCGCTTTACCAACACCAGTGTCCATAAAAAGTCTGCGGATTTCTGTAGGTCCGGCAGGGCGTTTATTTATAAAATATTCCTGGTCTCCAGAACGGTAGAGACGACGAGTGATTGCAATTTCATCTTCATCAAGCGGGAGAAGACCTTTATCATTACAAAGAGTTAAAGTTACTTCGGCAGTATTAAGGGCAACGCGACGTTCGGTTCCGTTAAAAATAACGTCTTCCATTTTTTCGGCACGCAGATTTTTAGAACGGTTTTCTGCAAGTACCCATTTGATTGCGTCTACAACATTACTTTTTCCGCATCCGTTTGGACCCAAAAGCGCAGTAATTCCCTCTGCAAAATCAATATGGGTCCTGTCAGCAAATGATTTAAAACCGAAAATGTCGAGACTTTTTAAAAACACAAGAATTCCTCTATTATAGAAAAATGTTCATATATTATAACGAAGATTGTGTTTTGTTACAATCATTCTACAGGGCAAACGCATTATAAAGTACATACTTAAAAAAAATCGCTTCCAGTCAAAGAACAGATTTCAAAATCGAGCGAATATTCGCTCTACATGGCTTGAGTGCCTTGAAACTATTGTAATTTGCCGCTAAAGCGGCAGCACTCAAGAATGTTTTTGAAATCTGTTCTTTTCCTTCCCGCGATTTTTTTTGGCAAACACATTATATAATGCGTTTACGTCAAGAAAAATGCGGTAAGGAAAGGTGCGAATTTAAAAAACACTCCAGTTTGCTGCCGCGGGAGCGGCAACGTATATAGTTCCAAGGCAAACTGGCGTGTAGCAGGTGAACCTGCGATTTTTAAATTCGCACCTTGACTGATAGCATTTTTCTTTGGCTGTATTAATGTGTTTATAATGCGTTTGCCCTGAATCATTCTAGACTTGTGGGCCTTGAATTTTTCCGTTGTAGATTTCTTTAGGATAGACGATGATGCCGAGTTTTTTCTCCAGGGCGGCAAAGTGTCGCATTTCGTGTTCATCACCAATTACAACATTTGTGCCTTTTTTACCGGCTCGTCCAGTTCTTCCGCTTCGGTGAATAAAAAAATCATCATCTTCAGGTAAATCCATTTGAATTACATAAGAAATTTCTGGAATATCAAGTCCGCGGGTAGAAAGGTCACTTGTAATAAGAATTTTACATTTTCCACTGCGGAATTTTTCTATTGCGGCTTTTCTTTTTTGTTTGTCGGCTTTTGCATAAAGTGCAAGACAATCTACTTTTTTGTAAGTGAGTTTTGAATAAATATTTTCAACCTGGTCAGCGCGTGAAGTAAATACAAGAATTTTACTGTTTTCTGTTCCGGTTGCTGCAATAAATTTTCTTAAAGTATCAATTTTATCACGAGTTTCTGCGTAAATTGCCCAATGTGTAATGCTGTTTTTAAGAATATCTTCTTTTTCCAGAACAACGGAGTTAATTCCACCAAAGAAAATCTTACACTGTTTATTGATTGTGGCAGAACATCCTATAATCTGACAGTCTTTTGGTAAAATGCAGCGAAGTTCATCCGTGTCGCGGAACGATTCTTTTTTTACAAGACGGTCGCATTCATCAAAAACGCAGGCTGTAACTCCATCAATTTTAAGTTTTTTAAGACGGATTAATTCTACAAGACGGGCGGCATTTCCAATAATAATCTGCGGTTTTTCTTTTAAAGCTTCAATCTGGCGTTTTACAGGCGCTCCACCAATAAAAAGTGCGGTTTTTCTGTCGGTAACGCTTTTACAAGCCGCATTAATTTGGGAAGCAAGCTCGTATGTTGGTGCAATAACAAGAATTCTTACCGGCATTTTATTTTCATCCTGTTCAAGCTTACTCAAAAGCGGCAGAAGATAT
>JAILCM010000129.1 GCA_024680155.1 Treponema sp. | reverse complement strand
TTTGGCGGATGTACTTATGCTTGTGCAAAAGCAGATATATTAACAGGAAATGCAGCGACAGCAACCAATGCAACTTGTTTTGGCGGATGCACTTATGCACAGGCATGTGCAAACATACGTTCAGGGCTTACATCTTGTACCGGAACAGTAACCGTGAGTAACAAGGCAGCAGCGAACAGTGATACGCCGATTGCATTGTGTACCGGTGCAACATCCGTAGGTCGTAGTACAAGTTGTGCTTTGACTTTCAATACTTGTACAGGCGTACTTACAGCTAAAACGTTCTGCGGTGCATTATGCGGTAGTTTAACAGGATTAGTTAATTGTGCGTGTATTGCTAGTGATGTCACATCAGGAACAACAATAGGTATTGAAAATACAATATCAGATGGTAGTGTAAATATAGGCGTATATACAATTAATGCCGGTGTTCGTAGCGTAGCCGTGGGATATTGTGCAGAGAACAGTTGTAATTATGGCGTAGCCGTGGGATTTGAAGCAAAGAACTGTGGTACTATTGGCGTAGCCGTGGGATATTGCGCAACGAACTGTAAAAGTTATGGCGTAGCCGTGGGATATTGTGCAGAGAACTGTAAAGATTTTGGCGTAGCCGTGGGGCATTACGCAACGAACTGTTATAGTTGTAGCGTAGCCGTGGGATTTGAAGCAAAGAACTGTGGTACTATTGGCGTAGCCGTGGGATATTGCGCAACGAACTGTAAAAGTTATGGCGTAGCCGTGGGATATTGCGCACGGACCAACACAGACCAAGGTGTTTCAATTGGAACATATGCCTGTACTTATACCTGTTGTGGCATAGATATTGAAATGGATATACATGCCGGTTCACATCATTTATATACAGTTAGTTGGGCTTCTGGAGCAGTAAAACAGTGTGATTTATTTGGTGTATTAGTTAATTTAGGAATAATTGGTCAGATACATCATTCTGCAATGGGTACTATTGGAACTACGGGGGTTGTATCTCTATTTATTTTTGCCCCTGCACAAAATACAGCTTTTATAGGTTATATGGGAGTTAATACTTCAAGTAGCTTAGTGAATTGTAGTGCTTTCGCTTCATGTTTAACTACAGACCTTATTGATAAAAGTGGTTATGTAACATTTTTAGTGTAAGAAAAATACTTATAAAAACTTAAATAATGTATTATACTTAAAGTAAAGTGTAAGAAAAATACTTACAAAAACTTAAATAATGTATTATACTTAAAGTAAGGAGACAAAAAATATGAAAAATATCTACATTAATTCCCAGGGTGGGTTAGGTTTTAATTTAGCTTTAAGCCACATCACAAAAGAACTCAAACAGGTTTACGGAAAGGTTTGTATTCTTTCACCGTATTTTGATGTGTTTGAATCGTGTCCTTATGTTGATTATGTGTATAAGCCAAATGAGATTCGCGATTTTATTTTTGATGCTAAACATGATGATGCTAAACTTATTTGTGAGCGCATGTATGATAGCGAGGACTTTATCTACAAGAAGGTTTCTTATGCTGATGCTTGGAGAAAAGCTGCCGGAATTCAGACAAAAGGTAATAAAGATGGATCTGATACAAGAGCCGAACTTTATCCGTTAAAAAAATATCCTGATATGATTAATTCTGTAGAAGGAATTTTAAGCACGATTAAGGAACAGGGAAAACAGGATTTTGTTATAATGCAATTTGAAGGCGGACAGTCACCGCTAGTAGAAGTTCCTGTTGCGCCGGATGGTAAACCTGATTGGTCGAAAGTTCCTGTAAATTATGACAATGAACCACTCAAAAGACATTATCCATTTGAGAAGGCTCAGGATTTTATTGATAAGTTTACAGAATTACATCCAGAAACAGCTGTAGTAATTTATCAGCTGCCAAATGAACATCAGTTTAAAGGTACACTTTCTTTCCAAGTGCCTTATCTGGTTTATTATGAATTGGCAAAAAATAAATTATGCCGCGGTACTGTTTCAATCGACAGTTCTTTGCAACACATGGTTGCAGGTATTTGTAAATCGGTTGTAATTTGGGGTCATTCATTGCCGCTTAGTTTTGGATATGAGTATAATAGAAATTTGGTTCAATCATGTAATCGTGATGACATTCTTTATTTCAGTGCATTAGGACCAAGTGGTGCTAGAGTAGATTATATTCAACCAGATGAACTGCTCAAAGAAGTCGATAATTATTTATATCCAGATGCACGTAAGGCAGCCTAATTATTTTTATTTATAATTTTACAGCACGGTAAATTATTTACCGTGTTTTTTTTTGCGTGTGCATAATATTGTGCATAAAACAAACTATGGATAACAATAATTATATTGTAAAGTACAAAAAATAGTGTTAAAATTATCGTAAAACAATGTAAAACAACACTAAACAAGGTCTATACGTGGGTATACAGCCAATTGATTTACAAAGTATGTATTCTCAAATGTCAAACGTCGCAAAGAATGTTGGTGGACAGCAACAGACTGCTCAGCTTAATGAATCTATGCAGCAACAGGCAACCATTCAGCGAAATTTGGAAAATGCAAGAAAAGTTCAGCAAACTTCAGGCGAAAAGAGTACTGCAAAAAATATAGACAGTAACGGAAGTAATTCATCTTTTTATGGCCAGAACCGCAAGAAGAAGCAGGATAATCCGGTCGATGATTTTCCTCCTGATAATAATGCAAACAATACCAATGATGGAACAAAACCTCCATATTTAGGTACAATAATTGATATTTCGAGGTAATCATGGTTATTTTTGTGCTTTCATTTACAGTTATAAATATTGCTTTATGGGTAATCCTGCTTATCCGTTTTAAAAAACTTTTTTCTACCGACTCTATTGTTGAAAAAACACGCGCACAAATGAATCAAATGGTTGCTGATATAGATAATACAACCGACCGTGATATGTTTTTGGTAAAAGAATCAGAAAAACGAATAAAACAAGAACTTGCCGAAGCAGACAAAAAAATGGAACTTTTTAAAGAAGCAACAGACCGTTTACGCGATATGATTGCCGAAGCTGACAGAATTAATAAAATCTCAAATAAATCAAAAAGTCTTTATCAGGATTTTAGTAAAACTTCTTTTGGTGGAGCGAATACTGCATCTGCAAACATTACAACTGCAAAAGTTGGAAACGTTGAAAAAAAAGCGGCAACTTCCTATACACGCGAAAAAAATCGCAAGTTTGAAGCCCAGATTGATCCGGAAGCAAGTTTTGAATTGAATCCTCAAGATGATTTGTTTTCTTCTGTGGAAGAACAGCATCCAATTATAAAAAATGAAACTACAGTTACACAGGATGGAGCTGCATACCGCGAAGTTCCGCTTATAATCACAAAGGTTTACGACGAAACTGCCCCCCAAAATCAAGTCCAGAACCAGGTTCCATCACATAAGTCTTTATCTGAACAGGTAAAGCAACTTTTTGAACAAGGCTATAAAGCTGAAGAAATTGCAGCACAACTTTCGTGCTCAGTAACCGAAGCTCAATTCATTATTGATATGATATAAAATCTAGAAAATAGAGAGGCAAAAAATGAAAGTAAAAAAACAGAAATTCGGAGTTCTTTCTGATGGTACTAAAGTTCATCTCTACACAGTGTCAAACGGAAATATGTCGTTTTCGTGCACTGATTACGGATGTACGCTTACAAGTATTGTTTTAAAGAATATCGACGGTTCTAAAACTGATGTTCTTCTTGGTTATTCAACTTTGGAAGGCTATCTTAATTCAAAATATTGCTTTGGTGCAATTGTAGGACGTTTTGCTAACAGAATCGGCAAGGCAAGCTTTACACTCAATGCAAAAAAATATGAACTTGATAAAAACGACGGACCAAACACACTTCATGGCGGCTTTAACGGCTACGACAAAATGATGTGGAAAGGTTCAATCGTAGAAGAAAAAAATGCAAGCGGAGTAAAATTTACAAGATTTTCTCCAGATGGCGAACAGGGCTTTCCAGGAAACGTTAAGCTTGAAGTAACATATCTTCTTGATGAAAATAATAATCTTTCTTGCAAATATACCGCCCGAACAGACAAAGCTACTCCAATCAATATTACAAACCATGCGTATTTTAATCTTGCTGGAAATGGCTCAATTTATAAACAGACAGTTCAAATGAACTCTTCAAAAATTCTCGAAGTTTCTCCAAAACTTATTCCAACAGGAAAACTTCTTGATGTTGAAGGAACCGCTTTTGATTTTACAAAAGAAAAGGAAATCGGTGCAGAAATAAAAGATACAGGAATGGGCTACGATCATTGTTATGTTACAGAAATGTACGATACAAACAATCCTCAGTGCGCAGTTCCTTTAAGTGATTCTGATCTGGTTGAATTTGCTGTTGTAAAAGACAAAAAATCTGGCCACGAAATGTCTGTATTTACAAATATGCCGGGCTGTCAGTTCTATACAGGAAACTTTATAAAAGGAATTCTTGGAAAAAATGGCGTAATCTACCAGAATCACGATGCTTACTGTTTGGAAACTCAGTGCTTCCCAGATTCACCAAATAAAAAAGAGTTCCCGTCTTGTATTCTTGAACCTGGTCAGGTGATGAAGGCAAAGACAGTTTACTCTTTTAAAATTTAGTTTTATAACATTACACTAAAATTTGTAGTTTAAATCTAAAATTTTTCTTCACTTTTTTCTTTGTTTTTCAGGTTAGAAAAAACATTTTGTTTGAATTATGTTTATTCTTTGATTAAAATTAAAAGGAATAAATAAAAAAAAATGGCGTTGTTTGAAAATTCAGGCAGCTCCAGACTTCTTGTGAGGTAATGTGATGGATGTTCAATTACAGGAGTTGATTGACAAAATCAAAAAAGATGGTGTTGCATCTGCTCAGGTTGAGGCAGCAAAAATTATCGAGGATGCAGAAAAAAAGGCCGCTGGAATTGTTTCAGACGCGCAGGATAAAGCTGCTGAAATCGTAAAAAATGCAAAAAAAGAAACTGAAAGAATGGAGAAGGCGAGCGAAGAAGCTATAGTTCAGGCTGGACGCAATATGCTTCTTTCTTTTAAAGATTCACTTATTGGTGAACTTGATCTTCTTATTCAGGCAGAAACCGAAAAAGCACTTTCAAAAGATGTTCTTGCAAAACTTGTTCCAGAAACAGTTAAAGCTTGGGCTAAAAATTCTGATGCTTCAGAACTTTCTGTTCTTCTTAGCGAAAAAGATTTAAAAGCTTTGGAAGGTGGACTTACAGCTGAACTTAAAGCAGAAATTGCAAAAGGACTTGAAATTAAGCCTGATAAAACACTTTCAGCTGGCTTTAGAATTGGAGTAAACAACGGTTCTGCTTATTATGACTATTCAGCCGAAAGTCTCGCAGAAATGTTTGCTGCATATCTTAACCCAAAAGTTGCAGGACTTATGAAAGAAGCTGCAAAGGATGCGCAATAGTGGCTTATTATTATTTGGTTTCACAATTACCAAATATCTCTGCTTCGGAAAGCAAATCAGCATTGCCGCTTAATACCGAAAGTTTTAAGGAGCTTTGCAGTCGTTTTATTTCCGAAAAAGAAAAAACTGTTCTTAATGCGCTTAGTTTAGTTCCTCCACGGGAATTAGAAGCAACAGGTTCAGTTTTTCTTGATACTTGGTATACAAAGGAAAGGAATTTACGCTTTGCCTTGGCCCAAATAAGAGCACAAAAGATGAAAAAAGATGCTTATACTTTGCCCGACGGTTGTACTGCAGATATTATTGCTGCTGCTAGAACTGCGGTTGGTATGGACAGTCCTTATTCAGCAGAGCAATTCCTATATGAATACAGGCTTAAGCTGCTTGATGATTTAAAGCCTTTTGATTCTTTTTCAATGGATGCAGTATATGCTTACGGCGTAAAATTGATGCTTGTAGAACGTATGCGCAAATTTGATACAGAAAATGGAAAATCATCATATCATAAAATTTATGATACAATACTTGGAGAAAATGTATGACGGATACAAAAGCTAAAGTAGTCGGCATTAACGGAAACATGGTAACCATCGAATTTGAAGGTTCTGTTTCTATGAATGAAGTAGGCTACGTAAATGTAGACGGAAAGAAGCTGAGAGGTGAAATTATCCGTATCCGCGGAAATAAAGCTCAGATGCAGATTTTCGAAATGACACAGGGAATTAAAGCTGGTGATGTTGTTGAACTTGCTGGCGATTTGCTTTGTGCCGAACTTGGACCTGGTTTGCTTGGACAAACTTTTGATGGTTTGCAGAACCCGCTTCCACTTGTTGCAGAAAAAGCTGGATTCTTCCTTGAACGCGGTGTTTATGTTGATTCTCTTCCACGCGATAAAAAATGGGACTGGACTCCAACTGTAAAAGAAGGAGATAAAGTTCTTCGTGGTGATTCAATTGGTAGCGTTCCAGAAGGACCATTTACACATAAAATTCTTGTTCCATTCGATTTGCTTGGAATGTACACTGTAAAAAAAGTTACTCCAGCTGGTTCTTACACAATTGAAGAAACAGTTGCAGTTGTAACTGACGAAAAAGGAAATGACCACGAACTTAAAATGGCATTCAAATGGCCTGTAAAACGTGCCGTTGACTGCTATGCTGAACGCCTTGCTCCAAGTGAGCCAATGGTAACTCAGGTTCGTCTTATTGATACTTTCTATCCGGTTTCTAAGGGTGGTACTTATTGTATTCCAGGACCATTCGGTGCAGGTAAGACAGTACTTCAGCATACAACATCACGTAATGCCGACGTAGATATCGTAATCATCGCTGCCTGCGGTGAACGTGCGGGTGAAGTTGTAGAAACAATTAAAGAGTTCCCAGAATTGAAAGACCCTCGTACTGGTCGTTCACTTATGGAAAGAACAATCATCATTTGTAATACTTCATCAATGCCGGTTGCATCGCGAGAAGCTTCGGTTTATACATCAGTAACTTTGGCTGAATATTACCGCCAGATGGGCTTGCACGTATTGTTGCTTGCAGACTCAACATCTCGATGGGCACAGGCTTTGCGAGAAATGTCTGGTCGTTTGGAAGAGATTCCTGGAGAAGAAGCATTCCCAGCTTATCTTGAATCATACATTGCAGCATTCTATGAACGCGCTGGTATTGTAAGATTACGCGACGGAAACATCGGTTCTGTAACAATTGGTGGTACAGTTTCTCCTGCCGGCGGTAACTTTGAAGAGCCAGTAACTCAGGCAACATTGAAAGTAGTTGGTGCTTTCCACGGACTTTCACGTGAACGTTCAGATGCTCGTAAATATCCTGCAATTGACCCAATCATTTCATGGTCAAAATATAAATCAGTTATCCGCGAAGACTGGGTAAGTTATGCACGTAAAGTATTCCTTAGTGGTGTAGAAGTTAATCAGATGATGAAGGTAGTTGGTGAAGAAGGTACAACAACCGAAGACTACATCGAATACCTTAAGAGCGAATTCCTTGATGCAGTTTATATGCAGCAGAACTCATTTGACGAAATTGATGCGGCTGTTAGTGTTGAACGTCAGCAGTATACATTCGCAAAGGTTTTGAAAGTTCTTGGTGCTGATTTTGACTTACCTGGCAAGGATGAAGCACGAAACTTCTTTAACCAGATGCGCCAGAAGTTTATCGACTGGAACTATTCTCTTTGGAATACAGACAAGTTCAAGGACGCAGAAAAGGCAGTTGACGCTCATTTTGCTTCCGCAAACGGTAAAGTCCGTGACGATGTAGCAGCAATGCTAAAGGATGGTGAATAAGTATGAACAAAGTTTATAGTAAGATTGAATCCATCGTCGGAAGCGTTATCACTGTAAAGGCAGACAATGTTGCTTATGGTGAGCTTGCCGAAATTGAAACACGCTTTGGTAAATCACTTGCCGAAGTTAATAAAATCGAAGGTGATGTAGTATCGCTCCAGGTTTTTGCCGGTGGACGTGGTATTAGTACCGGAGACCATATTAAGTTCCTTGGACACCAGATGGAAGTTTCTTTCTCTGATGATTTGCTTGGACGAATTTTCAACGGATCTGCTCAGCCTCGTGATAACGGACCTGCTTTGTCAGATTGCCTTGTTACAATTGGAGGACCTTCTGTAAACCCTTCAAAACGTATTATGGCACGCCGTATGATTCGTACCGGTATTCCAATGATTGATATGTTTAATACACTGGTAGTTTCTCAGAAGCTTCCAATCTTCTCTATCTCTGGTGAACCTTACAACCAGTTGCTCGCTCGTATTGCAATGCAGGCCGAAGTTGATGTAATCGTTCTTGGTGGTATGGGCTTGAAGTATGATGACTACCTTTACTTCAAAAAGACACTGGAAGACGGTGGCGCTTTAAGCAAGACTGTAATGTTCATGCATACAGCCGCTGACCCTACAGTAGAATGTCAGAAGATTCCAGACTTGTCACTTGCAGTTGCAGAACAGTTTGCTCTTAAAGGCAAGGACGTTCTTGTTCTTCTTACAGATATGACAAACTTTGCAGACTCAATGAAGGAAATTGCTATTACACAGGAACAGGTTCCTTCAAACCGTGGTTACCCTGGAGATTTGTACTCACAGCTCGCAGCACGTTATGAAAAAGCCGTAGACTTTGATAGCGCTGGTTCTGTAACAATTCTTGCTGTAACTACAATGCCTGGTGATGACGTTACTCACCCGGTTCCTGATAACACTGGTTACATTACAGAAGGTCAGTACTACCTTAAAGGTGGACGTATCGAGCCGTTCGGTTCTCTTTCTCGTTTGAAACAGAACGTAAACGGAAGTACACGCGATGATCACCGCGCACTTATGGATGGTATGATTCGTCTGTACGCAAACTACAAAGATACTCTTGAAAAGAAATCAATGGGATTCAATATGAGTAAGTGGGATGAAAAACTCCTTTCTTATGGTGTTGAATTTGAACGCGAAATGATGGATCTTTCTAAGAACGTTCCTCTTGAAGATGCACTTGATAATGGTTGGAAGATTCTTGCCGACTGCTTTGATCCGGAAGAAACAGGTTTGAAATCTTCTTTAATTGAAAAATATTGGCCAAAGAACTAGAGGTGTTGAATGGCAAAAATTAAGCTGACAAAAAATGAGCTTAAAGTACAGAAAGATGCGCTTAAAATGTACAAGCGTTATCTTCCAACTTTAATGCTGAAAAAACAACAGCTTCAAACAGAAATCCGCACTATCGACGCCAAGGCCAAGCAGGTACGGCAGCAACGTGTTGAACTTGAAAAAGAATTCAACGACTGGATTGCCGTATTTGGAGAACAGGAAGCTTTTAAGCCAGATATGGTTACCGTAAGCAATATCAAGAAAGGTTGGGGAAATATAGCCGGAGTTGCAATTCCAGTGTACGAAGGTGCAGATTTTGCACGCGGCGACTACGACTTATACGAAACCCCGCTTTGGATTGATATGGCTGCCGACCGAATGGAAAAAGCTTTGTCTCTGGATTTGGAAGCCGAAGTTTTAGATGAACAGGTGCGCCTGCTTTCAAAGGAATTACGTACTACAACACAAAGAGTTAATCTTTTTGAAAAAGTAAAAATTCCTGAAACAAAAGCAAACATCAAGAAAATTACGGTTTATCTTGGTGATGAACAGGTTGCCGCAGTTGTTCGCAGTAAGATTTCTAAAAAGAAGCTTCAGGCAAAAATTGACGGTGAAGAGGAGGCAGAAGCATGATTGAACCAATGAAAAAAGTTTCTGTCGTTATCCTTGACAAAGAAAAGAATTCTGCATTAAAGACGCTCAGAAAAATAGGTTTGCTTCATCTTGAAAAATTGGAAGGTAGCAGCGAAAAGCTTACAAAATTTAAAGAAGCTTCAAGCAATGCCGCACTTGCTGAATCAATTCTTATGGAACAAAAAGCTCCAAAGAAACTTAAAAAAAGCAAGAAATGCCTTATCAGCAATGAAGAAGCTGGAAATCTTATTTCTGAAATTGTTGCAAAATACGACAGAAAGAAAGTTCTTATGGACGAAATTAATGCCGATAAGAACGAACTTGACCGTTTCCGCCTTTGGGGTGACGTAATTCTTGAAGATATTGATTATCTTAAAGAGCAGGGAATTCAGCTTAGAATGTTTGAATCTCCTTTGGATAAATACAACCTTATTGGCGAAAAACCGCAGACAATTCTTTTGAACAGCACAAATAAAGTTGCAAGATTCCTTCTTATTAATGGTGGAACAGAAAGACCTGAAGATTTTCCGCCGGAAGCGTTTGAAGTTCCTCTTCCAAGATGTTCAACAAAAGTTCTTGAAGAAGAAATTGCAAATGATTCGGCTGAAATAAAAGAAATTGATGCTTTTTTCTTTGAAAACGTAAAGAATCTTGCTTCTATTAGAAGTTTTGATTCAGCGCTCCAGTCCGATATAGAATTTGAAAATGTTTATGCCGGAATGGGTAATGAAGCTCAGGGAACCGAAACTGATTTGGCATGGATTTCTGGTTATGTTCCTACTGCAAATCTTGAAGAACTTAAAAAGGTTTGTAAGGAAAATGACTGGGCTATTGCAGCAGCTGATCCTGCAGATGATGACGAAGAAGTTCCTACAAAGCTTAAGAACAATAAGTTTGTAAGTTTGATTTATCCTCTTACAGACTTCCTTGGAACTGTTCCTGGCTACCATGAATATGATATTTCTGGCTGGTTCCTGTTCTTCTTTACGATTTTCTTTGGAATGATTTTTGGAGATGCAGGCTATGGACTTTTAGTTGTAGTTGCAGCTCTTATTTTGATGCTCAAAACAAAAATTTCGGGCAAAAAAGTTCCTTCTGTTTATGGACTTGTAATACTGCTTGGTATTTCAACCGTAATCTGGGGAACTGTTACCTGTTCCTGGTTTGGAATCGGGCTTGATAAACTTCCTGAATGGCTGAAGAATCTTTCTATTCCGCCAATCTCTAATGTTTATGCTGATGAAACCTGGCTTCCATTCTGGGTAGAAGACAAGTCTGTTGCAGGATTAACTAATGCACAGAATTTACAGATTTTCTGTTTCTCTATTGCATTGCTGCAGCTTTCGGTTGCTCATATCAAGGGAATGATTAATAACAGAAAGTCACTTAAGATTCTTGGTGAATTCGGTTCGCTCGCGCAGCTTATTGGTATGTACTATGTTGTACTTTCAATGGTTGTAAACGCAAAGATTTTCCCGCTTGGCCTTGTTATAAACAATATTCCTGTAGGAAAAATTGCAATTTATTGTGTTCTGGGTGGATTTATCCTGAGCTTTATTTTTGCAAACTACGCAGGAAATATTTTAAAGTCAATTCTGGAAAGCGTAAAGAATATTATTTCTGTGCTTCTTGGAGTTGTAAACGTCTTCTCGGATATTGTTTCTTACATCCGATTGTGGGCGGTTGGATTAGCTGGTGCGGCTATTTCAAGCACGGTAAATGAAATGGCAGGTCCTTTAATTGGTCATGCGGTTACATTTATCTTTATGATTCTCTTGTTAGTCTTTGGACATGGATTGAATATGGTTTTGAACCTGCTTTCAGTTATTGTTCATGGTGTACGTTTGAACACTTTGGAGTTCTCAAATCACCTTGGCATGTCATGGTCCGGATTAAAATATGAACCATTTAGGGAGAAAATCTCTAAATAAAAATTTGCGTTGCAAATTAAAAAAATCCGCATAGCGGAATTAAAATAGGATATAAAAAATAGGAGTTTTATTATGACTTTTAATTTAGGTTTGCTTGGTGCAGGTCTTGTAATGGGTATTGCAGCGTTAGGTTCTGCTATTGGAATTGGAATTGCCGGACAGGGTGCAATTGGTGCTTGGAAACGCTGTTACGTAAATAACAAACGTGCTCCGTTCATTCTTACTGTATTTGCCGGTGCTCCTTTGACACAGACAATCTATGGTTTCTTGTTGATGCGTAATATGCTTGAATCTCAGCAGAATCCTGGCTTCCTTCTTGGTCTTGGAATTGCTTCTGGTCTTGCTATGGCATTTTCTGCTATTGCTCAGGGTAAAGCTGGTGCTGCAGGTTCTGATGCACTTGGAGAAACTGGAAAAGGCTTTACTCAGTACATCATGGTAGTAGGTCTTTGTGAAACTGTTGCTTTGTTCGCAATGGTATTCTCTATGATTGTTTGCTAAGTTTAAAATATTAAGCAAATAATTTTACGGTGGCAGTCGGTGATTCGGCTGCCATTTTTT
>JAILCM010000103.1 GCA_024680155.1 Treponema sp. | reverse complement strand
GTTGTAAACTCTATAAATGATTTGGAACTTACTGCTACGCCAAATGAAACCGCAAAAACTGTTGCCTTTACAGTAAGCGGCGGTGTAGATAATTCTTATATTTGGAGTGTAGACGGAATTAAACAGGAAGGTGAAACTGGCAGCACATTTACACTTGAAGCAACTTCTTTGGGTACAAAAACTTATGTTGTAGAAGTTGTATGCGGAACCAGAAGTGCAACGGCAACGGCAGAAATTGCATGGGGCGATACGTATGGTACAAATAAAACATTAAGTGAAGGTGATATTGTATTCATAGATGGTTCGGCAGCTTCGAGAGATGTTAGAAAACTTAATAAAATGCAGGCCGAAGCAGCAGTTGCTGTTATTTTCTTTGTAGGAAAAGAGCTTAATGACAACGGTGATACTACAACAAAGAGAACGCTGGGCCTTGGTTTGCATAATACATGTATTAACAATATTGGAGGAGATCCTACAGCATTTGCTCCTGCGCCTCATCAGATAGGAGTAGAAACAAATATAGGATGGTCAACGAAAATTGAAAATATAGTTTGTTCTATAAGTGATCCTGGTACTACAGTAAATAATCCAGAAAATGCATATGGCGCAATTGCTCTTATTACTAGCGATAAAAACGGAAGTGACAACTGGCAGGAAATTTGTCAGGTTGATCCAACAGGAACAGCCAATGCCGCAACATATTACCCTGCTTTCAATTGGGTAAATAATTATGGTACAGCTACAGGGGCTGCGAAAAATCTTGCCGGTACTGATTATGAGTCTGGATGGTTCTTACCGTCTCTTGCAGAGTTATGTTGGCTTTATCAGCGATGTGCTGGAAATAATAATCTTATTAATAAAATTAATGAAGCAAAACCAGAAACACCAGCAGAGTTAATTAATACAACAGATGATGGATCAAGCGGGTATTGGTCTTCTTCTGAACCTTCTGCAGCTGCTACAGATGCTGCAACATATGGTGAATATGCTTATTACATTGATTTTAATACAGGTGAAATTAGTAAAGAGAGAAAAGACTATTTGTGGCAGGTTTTATGTATCCGAGAATTCTAATAGATTAGTTTTAATATTACGATGTTTGTTATATAACAGGCTGGCTGATAAGTTTTGCATATCAATTCTTATTAGTCAGTTTTTTTTGTTCGCTATGCAGTTTTACAACAAGTTCAAGTCAAAATGAAAAAAATCCAAATCTTTATCATCAACATCTTTATAAACACTTTAAAAAAATATAATTCTGTTATATTATTTAGCTATCAAATTTTGATTATGTTTTATTGGAGAAAGTTAAAATGAAAAATTGTAAATTTAAGCTGATTCTTGGAATTTCTATTTTTGCCTGTCTATTAAATTCCTGTACAAATCTTACTGATTCTAATAAAAATAATAAAGATAGCGGGTTTGCAGAAATTTCGTTTCTTATAAATGACGCTGATAAAAATCCTTCTCCTGAACGAAAATCATACGTACCTTCAGATGTAAGCGAAGACGAAATTGTTGAAGTTAAACTCTCTTACGAAATGGTAAAATCAGATGACGGTTCATCATCCCCGAATACTTCAGATGTAATTGAAAAAACTTACAAATCTATTTCAGATTTTAAAGCAGCTGCTATTTCGATTGAACTGGGAAAATATAATTTTTATCTCAATCTTTTTGCTACAGATTTTAATGAAAGACCTCGTCTTGTTCAGTCAGGAAAACTTGAAAATATTAATATTACCTCTGGAAAAAACACTCTTACATTTAATACTTCCTTTGTTCAATCTGGGGATTGCCGCATATCTTACATTTGGAATGCCGATGAAAATGATGATAACAGAATCGGTCTTATAAAAATGGGCTTGTTTACGCAGAATGACAAAGGAGAGGATGTTGCAGCAGAGGGATTTGACTTTGAAGAAATTGAATTTTCGCAAATCCAAATTGATGACCAGAAATGCTATCAGGCAGTTTATAGCAAAACTGATATTCCAAATGATACTTATATGTTAAAGATTCAGCTTTGGGATACGGATCAAGCAGAGCGTTCGATTTTAAATACTTTTATTGATTTTGTTTCTATTTACGGGTACAAAACAATCGGTTCAAGAACTCTTGCAAATAAAGATTACAATCAGAATTATTTTATAACTTACAATCTAAATGATGGGGAAGAAATAATTCCGGAAAGTGGAAATTCAGCATTTGTAAATAAGCATAATTCCAAAACTGCGGTAAATCTTCCTGATGGAACAAAAATTCAGAGAGAAGGATATAAGTTTAAAGGCTGGTACACAACTTCTGATTTTCAGTCAAATACAAAAATTTCTATTATATCGCTTTCTAGTGAATACATTGCAAAAGATATAACTTTGTATGCTCGGTGGCAAACGCTTAATCCTGTTTTGTATGTTTCTACAAGTGGCGACGACAAAAATGATGGTTCGCAAGGAAATCCTTTAAAAACAATTGAAGCTGCTTGTCAAAAAATGCAAATCTTTGGTGGTTCTGATTCTGAATGGGTTATTCATCTGGATGGAGTAAGTACTGATTCTGTACAATATTTTGACGATGTTATTCAGGATGAAATTTCTGGGGATGTTGCAAAATCAATTCTGCTTACAGGAGCTAGTATTTACGAGGACTTTTATTTAGATACTGACGGCAAAATCAAAAAATGTCCTAGTGTAACAATAAGCATAAGTTTATGCGATAAAGATATTAATGTTACTGTTCTTTATGATAATGATGATGGTGATTATAGTACAACTGGAAGCATTAGTAGTTCAAAAAATATTGTGTTTAAGGCTGATGAAGGCTTTGATTCGTATTCATGGACATTTGAAGGTGATGAGCCTGATCAAAACAAAGTAAAGACTTCTGGCGAGAATGGCGAGATTCTTCTTTTAGATACAAGCTTGTTTAATTTACGTGGTACTTATGATGTTTTACTTGAAGCTACAAAAACTGAAAATGGAACTGTAAAACATTATTCATATTGCGCTCAGATAAACAATCAAGATTAGGAAGTCTGAACAAAACTGGACGTAAAATTTTATAAACCGCACTTTTTTTTTACCGATAATTAAAATATGGCAAGTAAAAAAAAGAATAATGGTGTTGGCGTTGCCTGTTGTCTTCTGGTAGCGATTGTAATTTTTATAATTTTTATTGTTCAGCGAAAAACTATTGCAGAAAATTTAAAAGATACTCAGCTTTTTGAACGATTGGGAATAAAAACTCCAAAAGTAATTGAAGATTACGAAATTCCAGAAAAAGCGCAAAGTGAAGAAGAGCTTCCATTAAAAGAAGAAACTTTTACAATTCATATTGATAATTCAAACGATAATAAAACTTCAAGCGGTGTTGGAACTGGAAGTGGGGCAGGAAAAGAAACTGGTACTGGCGCAGGCTCAGGCATTGATACAGGGGCGGCAACCACAAACAAGTCTTCTGAATCACAAAATCAGATTGCATCAAACAACTCAAAAACTGATTCAACGGCTGGAATGAAGAATGAATCATCTGCGGGTACAAAATCTGACAACAAAACTGGAGCCGGAACTGACACTGGTAAAAAAGATAACGCAAAAGCAGAAGAAAGTTCAAAACCTATAACTGCCGAAATTAAATACACAGAACTTCAGCTTTGTTTTGTTGATTATGGTGCTGACGGAATTGTTTCAAGAAAAATGATTAAACGTTCTGTTCAAAAAAATGATGCGCCGCTAACTACTGCAATCAAACTGCTTTTGGAAGGTCCTGATTTTACTAAAAATGCCGAAAAAGATTGTCTTACTTTAATTCCGGATAATACTCGTCTTATTAGTGCGCGTGTTGAAAATGGAATTGCATATTTAAATTTTAGCGAAGATTTTGAATTTAATTCGTTTGGTGTAGACGGTTACCGCAGCCAACTTATGCAGATTGTTTACACGGCAACCGCTTTTTCTAACGTAAAGGGTGTTCAGTTTTTAATTGAAGGTCAGAAGAAAGAGTATCTGGGAAGTGAAGGTCAGAGAATTGGCGAAGTACTTACCAGAAACTCGTTTTAAAAGAATTGTACCCAGCGCCCGAGTTATTGCAAACATCTTATAATTCGAACGCAGACGGCAATCTATTTTGCGCGGTATCCGTTCACAATCTTGTCAAAATAAACTGTATTTTTCTGATAAGCTGAATTGTATGTCGAAATAGAAAAATACGCGAACTTATCTTTTGCAGAACTTGGTGTGAGCAGTTTTACCGTTCTGATTGAATCTTTTCCGTTGCTTTCGTGCGAAATACTTGTGATTTTGTATTGGCCCTTTTTGTTCTTAATAATTTCCATTGTTGCAAAATCGGTGTAGCGTCCTTGGCTGCTTTCTGAAAGTTTTCTGATTAAATAAGACTCGCTCAAATCTAAATCTTCATTTGGCAGCGGAATTTCTGAAACTGTAACGATTGAATCATTTTGCAAAGTCCAGATATTTTCCATTTGCTGTTCCCAATCTGAATCCATAACCACAGTCTGATTTTCAAAAGTGAATTTTTGAGTTTTAGCTTTTGATTTTGAGCTGGTACCTGAGTCAGATTTTTTGTCGGATTTTGATGTTGTTCCGTCGTTTTTTCCTGATTTTTTATCTTTTTTAGCAGCGGCAGTTGAATTAGCCGGAGTAACGACTGGAATAGAAGTAAATCCGCGGAAATCTTCAAAACTTGTATCGTGTGAAGAAGAAACTTGCCCGATTGTACAGCATTCAAGAATTGCATTGCCAGATTGGTCCAAAACGGAGCGCAAATTAAAAAGCGGAATTACGCAATCATAAATAAAGGTAACGTTTCCACCAAAAAGCGGAAAATCGTGGGAAGAAGTTTCTTCGCGAGTAGTGACGGTATCTTTTGAAATTCGTTTTGCACTGAATTCATACAAAAAATCGTGCATATAGTTAAGAATATCCACGTCGTCAGAACCATAATCCACGGTAGAAATAACTTTTTCTCCAATCATGTCAAAATAATCTGATTCAGGATTTACTTTTATAAGAAGTGCAAGTTCCTTTTCCGGCTGACCAAGAATTTCGTTCTTTGGTGAAACATATTTTATTTCGTAAGTTGAATCGTTGTAACACAAAAGACCGATATAACTTTCGCGTTCAAACGATTTGTCGCGGTAAAAAACGTATTCCCCGGAATTGTCTGGAATAAAGGATGTAAAACCTGGCAAAGCAAAAACGGCAGTTGTAATAGAGATTAAAGTGATAATGGAAAGAATTAATTTTTTCATAGATGTGGTCCTAAATAGAAATTGTCGGGTTTGACCCGACAATGACATGCCTACAATCGAAGAACCGTTAAAAAGCAAGCTGTAAGGGTTGCTTTAGGTTCATCGAAAGATTGGCACAGAGGCACGACTAAGCATTCAGCTTTTTCAATTCGGCTCTTACAATTTCTGCGGCTTTTTTGGCTGCTTCTTCTGCTGGAACCAATGTTGCTTCTGCATCCTGGCGCAGCTTCATTTCTACATTTGGAAGATTCTTGTCGCCAACTACTATGCGGATTGGGTAACCGATAAGTTCTGAGTCTGTGAACTTAACGCCTGGGCGTTCGTTGCGGTCGTCGAGAATTACTTCGATTCCGTCTGCTTTCAAATCTTCGTAAATCTTATCTGCAACTTCCTTCATCTTGTCCTTATACTGGATTGGGATAACTGCTACCTGATATGGAGCTACAGTCATAGGCCAGATTATTCCCTTGTCGTCATGGTGACCTTCGATGATGCTTGCCAAAGTACGGTCTACACCGATACCATAACAACCCATAAGTGGAGTAACTGGTTTTCCGCTTTCTCCAAGGTAAGTTACGTTCATTGATTTTGTATATTTTGTTCCAAGCTTAAAGATGTGTCCAAGCTCGTTACCTTTTTTCATGTAGAACTTTCCGCCACATTCAGGACAAGCGTCGCCTTCTTTACAAGTGCGTACATCAGCAGTCATAAATGCTGTAAAGTCGCGGCCTGGTTCAACGTGTTTGATGTGGAAACCGTTTTTGCCAGCACCTGCAATACAATCGTGCATATCTACAGTAGATTTATCTGCAATAATTGGGATTTTAATTCCAACTGGTCCAACGAATCCGTGTGGAGCGCCTGAATATTTAAGAACGTCTTCGTCGCTTGCAAGTTCAGCACCAGATGCCTTCAATTCAGCAGCAAGTTTTGTTTCGTTTACATCAAGGTCGCCACGAATCAATACGCAGAAGAATGTTTCTGGAATATAAGTCTGTCCGCCTTCTGTAACAGTTTTTGCATTTTTGTAGAATTCTGTTCCTGACAAATCAACGGCACAGTTGTAAACTTTGTAAATAAGTGCTTTAAGGAATGTAGTTGGTTTTTCGCCAAAGAATTTTTCCATATCTTCAATACTGAATACATTTGGAGTTGCAACTTCTTCAATTGCTTTGTCTGTCTTAACCTGAGGTTTGCCTTCGCTGTTAAGTGGAACTTCAGTTTTGCAGGCAGCTTTTTCTACGTTTGCGGCATAATCGCAATCAGGACAAAGAAGTAATGTATCATCACCAACTTCTGATTCAACCATGAATTCTTCAGAACCAGAACCACCCATAGAACCTGTGTCGGCTTTTACAGAAATTGTAGTAAGTCCCATGCGTTTGAAAATGCGTCGGTAAGCAGCTGCAACGTTATCATAAGAAGCGTCCAAATCAGCCTGGTCTTTGTCGAAAGAATAAGCGTCCATCATTGTGAATTCGCGACCACGCATTACACCATAGCGAGGACGAATTTCATCACGATATTTTGTATTAATCTGGTAAAGTGTGAACGGAAGCTGTTTATAAGAAGAAAGTCCGTCGCGAACGATTGCTGTAAAAGCTTCTTCGGCAGTTGGAGAAACTACCATGTCCTGGCCCTGACGGTTCTGAGCGGTAAGCATTTCACCTGCCATTTTATCCCAGCGGCCAGATTCTTTCCATAAATCACCGGGTACGATTACTGTAGGTTTGATTTCGAGAAGACCTGCATTGTCGAGTTCTTCGCGGATAATTTTTTCAACTTTCATCAAAGAACGGAATCCGAATGGCATGTAAGCATAAAGTCCGTTTCCAAGTTTGCGGATAAGACCGCTGCGCATCATAAGCTGATGGCTTGCAATAACTGCGTCGTTTGGAGCTTC
>JAILCM010000086.1 GCA_024680155.1 Treponema sp. | reverse complement strand
CGTAAGCCCACATGATCATCAACGAACAGAATCTTTAATTGTGATTGCAATTGTTGTTCCTCCCTCGCTTATAAAATTGACAGTACCGCCCAAAAGTTCCACACGCTCCTTGATGTTTGAAACGCCGTAATGCTTTTTTGCGCTCTGCTTGTTTTTAAGTTCAACTTCTTCTTCCGAAAAACCTTTTCCATCATCTTTTATAATAAAGCGGAAGTCATCGATTCCATCTATAAAACGGATTTCCACATTGCTTGCATTTGCATGGCGGCTGATGTTGGAAAGCGCTTCCTGCAGGATTCGGATAAGTTCAATCTGAACATTTTCGCTTAAATGCTGGATTTTTGTTGAACCGATATAGACCTTTGTTGAAATGTTGTAGTTTGCTTCAAGCGTTGCCGCCAGTTTTTTTACAATTTCTTCAAAGCTTTCGTTCAGGTTCAGGTGAGTGGTTCCAATCATATAGCGTACTTCGTTAAAAGCCTGCTGGGCGTAAAATTTTGATTTTGAAATATCCTCTTTTTCCAGATAAAGCTTAAGTGCCGCAAGATCCTGAGCAACGCCGTCATGAAGGTTGCGGCTGATTTTAGACTGTTCTTCGCTCATAACTTTAAGGCGGTGAAGGTCAATTCTGTTTTTAAAGGATTTTTCTACAATCAGAAAAACTGCAATCATAATGAGGATGAGAGAGCAGTACAAAAGAGTGTCGTAGCCAAGGTTGAGGCGGTTCTGCGTCTGGTGCATGTTGTTTTGAAAAGTGATTATCGGCTCAATTGTGTTCTGATTTGTTTCCAGGAGTTCAATAATCTCTGAAAGTTCAGCTTTTAATTCTTCATCAAAATAAGTAAAAGGCGCGTAATCGTAAGTGAGTTTTTCAATCAAATCTTCGTGATTAAAATTGCCGCTATTTTTTTCCAGCTGGACTTTGAGCATCTGAGAATCCAGTTCAGAAATCTTTTTGTTTGAGTAGGTCTTAAAATAAATGGAAAATCCAAAATTGATTATTGCCACATAGATGATGAGTAATTCAATTTTAAAAATATGCTTCAATGTTAAAGCAACACTTTTGCTCATGCGCCAAGTATACACCAAAAGTCCCGTTTTTGTTTGGGAAATTTTCCCAAGAATTTTAGGAAAGCGTCCCAAGGGAATTTTAGCGTGATGATGTAGAATGAACCCATCAAAATACTGAAAACAGGAGAATTTTTATGAAAAAATATTTTAAACTTTTTTCACTCGCATTATGTGCGGTTTTCGCATGCCTTGCATTTACAGGCTGCTCGAGCCCGACAACGACACCAGAACCACCGGTGACATACATTGGCTCAAAAACACCGACAGAAACAAAAGCCGTAGGTGATATAGTTTTTACTGACGGAAGTGCAAGTCCATACACTGAAGAATTAACAAATGAGCAGAAAGCAGCTGCCATTGCAGTAATTTTCTATGTCGGAGACGAAAACGATACGCTTGGAGCAAAAACACTTGGGGTTGGATTAATTACTGAACGTACTAATTGCATGGGACTACAGTGGTGTTTAAGTGATGCAGTTGCATATGATAGTTGGGATTATGCCAAAAATATGGATGATGGAAAGGCTAACACTGATGAAATTGCAGGGTTAAGCGATTATGGAGATGGAACAAAGTACCCTGCATTTAAATTTTGCAGGGATTACACTGCAAAAGGCTTTACAACAAACTGGTATTTGCCAGCATATAACGAACTTAAAATGCTTTATGCTAGCCTTACGGAAGTTGGCAATGCCTTAAACGCATTAGATATAGAAAATCCATATGTAGATAATCTATATGCTTACACTTACTTTTCATCGACACGTAAATATACTGCTAATAAATATCTCAACATCGCAATAGCGTTCTATTTTGCTGATGAAGAATACCTTCACCATCAAACTTCTAGTAAGGATGAGTACAACTACGTTTGTGCAATTCACACATTCTAACAGATACACTTCGATTTAACTTTTCTGCAGGGACTTTCTCTGCAGAAAGCATTTTTTCAACAGGATTTTATATCAATGAGCAATTCAAAAGAGCAATTTCTTAAAACTGAATTTTTTATTTTCTCGTGGAAGGCCGCAACAGAGCATAATTTAGTTTGGAATAAAAACACTACAGATAAAGCAAAAGGTAATTTTAGAAAAAACATAAAAATATTTCTGGAAGACAAGCTATCAAAAGTTTATGGCAAAAGGAAAGTAACAGAAGAAGAGCATATTGCGAACATTGAAGAACTTCAGTCGGTAAGCGAAAACCTGGGTAAAGGCCTGCTTATTGGAGATTGCCTGAACTTCGGGACCTGTCAGAAACTTCTGAATATGATGTGCAAATATTACTGGTGCGTAGGTTTTATTGAAGAACCGCCGCATCTTCCAATAGACAGCATCAATCTTGAAAATGCAGGGATACGAGACAAATGCTGGACAAAAGACATAAATGATAAAAACGATTATAAAGAAATTATTGATGGCATAAGAATAAAAACAGGTTCACTGTCGCTTTCTGAGTGGGAAATAGTGAACTGGAAACGACGGAACAGTTTGAGGCATAAAATTCACTGAGTTCTGCAATGGTTTTTACAGCATCGCGATTCTTAGCTGCTTACCAAATACAGAGGCTACTTTTTGTTTGGGAAATTTTCCCAAGAATTTTAGGAAAGCGTCCCAAGGGAATTTTAGTGTGATGATGTAGAATGATGGCATTTAGAAATCAATGAAAATTGATAAAAATCAAAGGAGATAAAAAATGAAGAAGATTTTTAAGATTTTAATTATTTTGGCGATGACTTTTGTGCTTTTCTCTTGTGCAA
>JAILCM010000085.1 GCA_024680155.1 Treponema sp. | reverse complement strand
TGAATCATCCAGCGAAACAGAATTATTCTTAGGAGATTTTTTTGCACTCAAAAAGTTGCACCAGACATAATGAGCAATTTTCCACAAAAAGTTTTCCGGTTTCTGAACACTATTCCCCTTTTCTTCTTCCACCTGAACCGCATAAAAAAACTGAACCCACACATTCTGAACCAGTTCCTGAGCCAGTTCGCTGCTGCCAGTTTTCCCTTTTGCCCAATTAAGAAGAACCAGAGAATAATTATCTACAAACTCTTTTGAAAACCTTTTATCCATCTCATTACACCCGAAAGATTCGTCGACTAATCTTTTTGTTTAATTATATAGTAGGTTCCACAAAAAAAGGTTAGAAAAAAAATTATTTTTATGAAGTTGTTCAACATGATGTTTTATATATTTTTCAGAATATCAGGAATGAAAGAAGAATCCAATATTTCAAAAGCAAAGCATTTTTTTCCTAAATCCTTTAGACTTGCGCCAATATGATAAAGAACCTTGTTATCCATTATCATAAATCGGTCGTGCATTTTTGTTGTATGATTCAGAATGATTGTCGGATATTGTGTATTGAAAGTCTGGATATCTTGCGAAGTAAGCTTAGTTTTTGGATCTGTATAAATGATGATATATACACCTTTTTTCTTTTTTGCAAGGCGTTGAAGAACGGATAAATCAACATAGTTGTCAATAAGAATGATTTCTTTTTGTGCGGATTGGATAAAGATTTCGAACTTTGCGTAGGCGTCAAAAATCTGTCCCTGAAAGAAGATGCCCTGAGTATCGTTTACGTTGTACTTATCCATGAGGGTAAACAGCTGATCTATGCGTTTGTCTGATTCTTTCAGGTGAATGTCTGTATCAAGCTGATGTTCTCGAATTGATTTAAGTTCAGCGAAGATTTGTGAATTGTTTTGAACGAAATGACGCATTGAGACAAAGGCTTTCATTATTTGAATGCTTACCTGTACAGCAGTCTCACTTTTTAATACAGAAGAAAGCATTGCACAGCCTTGTTCTGTGAAAGCAAAAGGTAATTTTCTTGTACCACCTTCTTGTCCTGCAAACATATTGTTTCGTGAAGTCGCAAATTGCGACATCACGGAGTTTGTTTTTCGTGAAGTCACAATTTGTGACTTCACGGAATCTATTTCTTCTCTTGTTAACTGGAACATAAATTCTTCAGGGAATCTAGTAATATTTCGTTTTACCGCCTGATTTAAAACTTTTGTCTCCACCCCATAGAGTTCCGCAATATCACGGTCAATCATTACCTGAACACCGCGAATAACAAAGATTTTATTTTCGATTTGTAAAGTTGAAATTTCATTTTCCATACCATACCTCATGAGTAATCAGTTTATTCAGCGCCAGTCCAACACCAGGCCTGAATTATGGTAAAGAAAACTAAAAGTTAAGAAATGCACTCCATTGTCGTTTTTGGACGACAATCTTATATAACCGCTCAAACAAAAACACTAATTAATCGTTGGATTCTACTTTCTGTGCAGCAGGCTTTACAATTTTAGTATAGAAGATTTTGTAAATCAAAACAACAGCTTCTGCTTCAACAATATCTTAATACGTTTCCATCTGACCGCAAAGCATTGTTTAGTATTACGCTGTCTTGTATATAATCAATATTCGTCGGATTGATTTACTTTCTTAAGTGCAGCTACAAAATCGCAACCTTTTTCTTTCACATCTTCTGGATTTATCGGATAATGGACATTGTAAAGGACCCCTTTGCCTCCGAACATATCCTCCATATAATCCTTCTCTATATGCCCGCCTACGACTTCAAGGCAAATCATAGTATGATCATCACCCGGTACAATTTCTTTCTCCCACAAATATCGGCACTCAAGGTTCATGAAACATTCAGCGACCATCGGCGCTTCTATCCATGAAGCTTTCTCCACAGTAAGCCCTGATGAAGTTATCTCATCCGTCTCGAACTGATTGTTTTGTATCGTCTGCATGCAGGTTTTGTATAAATCAGAAGAAATGAAATTCAGCACTGCAACCTTCTTTTCATTCAGGCTTTGGTAAAGATGTCCACACTTATTCACGCTGCATAGAATCACGTAATACCCGCCTCCATGATTC
>JAILCM010000083.1 GCA_024680155.1 Treponema sp. | reverse complement strand
AAAACTCGCTGATGAACCGGCTCCAACCTGTCAGGAAATTCATGCGGCAAGAGCGGCAGCAGCAGAATACATTCAGTTGTTTTTGCATTGTAACCATTGCCGCGCAGATGCAGTTGGAGTTCCAGGACGAACAGAATTTTCTAAAGCGTTGTATGCAAACTTTAATACAAATGGCATAAAGGAGAATTTCTCTCATGGCTGATGCAGTCTCATCTACTGTTGAATCTCAAACTTCCGCCTCTTCCACATACAGGGTTGCCGTTGCCAGTACCGACGGCGAAAATGTAAACACTCACTACGGAAAAGCTGAAATCTTCTATATATATACTGTTGATGACGAAGTTGGATACGATTTTTTTGAAATCCGCAAAGTTACCCCTGTGTGTCAGGACGGTTCCCACAATAAAACTGCAATGGAACAAAGTGTCTTGCAATTTACTGATTGCCGCTATGTTGTTGCAAGCAGAGTCGGTAGCGGAGCCGTACAAGCCCTTTCATCCGCAAATATCACTTCTATGGAACTTCCCGGCAGCATAGACGACGCAATTCTCAAAGTCTGGAAATACAACCGCATACAGGGACTTTTTGATTGAGCCCCCAAACACGCAACGCCACCGCCCCCTCCAAAAAAAATTCAATATATTAAATTTCTTTAATAAAATTAAAAACTTTCTAAAACCTATTGACATAGTAGGAAAATAGCTTTATATTAATATCACAATTACCTACTAAAAGAGTAGGTATAAAACAACCAAAGAAGTGAACACAAAAAGTTCGCTAAAAAAAGGCCTGCGTCGGCTAAGCTAAATAAAGGAGAAATAGAAAATGGGCGAAATAAGACAGATTGCAATTTACGGAAAGGGCGGAATCGGAAAATCAACAACAACACAGAACCTCACAGCAGGTCTTGTTGAACACGGAAAAAAAGTAATGGTAGTAGGTTGTGACCCAAAAGCCGACTCTACACGTTTACTTCTTGGAGGTCTGGCACAAAAAACCGTACTCGACACAATCCGCGACGAAGGTGAAAACGTAGAACTTGACCGCATCATGAGAACAGGTTTTGGCGGAACACGATGTGTTGAATCAGGTGGGCCAGAACCTGGCGTTGGATGTGCAGGACGCGGTATCATCACTTCAATCAGCATGCTCGAAAACTTGGGCGCTTACACCGACGATCTTGATTTTGTTTTCTACGACGTACTTGGTGACGTAGTTTGTGGTGGTTTTGCAATGCCAATCCGCGAAGGTAAAGCTAAAGAAATCTACATCGTTGCTTCCGGCGAAATGATGGCCCTTTATGCTGCAAACAATATTGCAAAAGGTATCAGCCGCTATGCAAAAGCAGGTGGAGTTCGTCTTGGTGGAATTATCTGTAACAGCCGAAACGTAGACCGCGAACTTGATCTTCTCCGCGCTTTCTCTAACGAACTTGGAACTCAGCTTTTGTATTTTGTTCCTCGCGATAACATCGTTCAGCGTGCCGAAATCAACCGCAAAACTGTAATTGAATATAAACCAGATTCAGCTCAGGCTCAGGAATATCGTAACCTTGCCGAAGCCGTAATCAATAACAAAAACTTCACAATCCCAACTCCAATGACCCAGGAACGCCTTGAGGAAATCCTTCTTGAATACGGTCTCATGGACGCAATTGAGGATGATTATAAGATTTAAGTTATAGGGAAGGGGGAAAGCCTTCCCCTCGCGCCCACTTCGTTGGTCGCTACCCCTTCTAACGGGGGCTAGCCCCCGTAACGCCCCCAGTAGATTTAAGTACATTCAATGCTTAAACGCGGAATCCATTAAAAGGAGATTTAAATGCCATTAAAAGTAGCAATCGCAAGTTCCGACGGTCTCAATATAGATTTGCATTTTGGACAGGCAAAATCCTTTTACATTTACGAACTTAAAGACGGAGCTTTTGTTCAGACAGAAACACGCAGTTTACCAATAAAAGAAAACGTTCAAAACACGCAAACAGCACAAAACGGCGTAGCTGCAAACGGAAATGCAGGCTTTGGTGGAAGCAGCAGTTCCGACACCAGTATAGATGCAGGTTCCAGTTCCGGGTTTGGATGTGGCAGCGGTTTTGGTTGCAGTGGCGGCGGAAACGGTTGTGGTGGTGGCTGCGGCGGAGGAGACTCGGGACCTCTTGCCCCTGCTGTCGAACTTTTACTGGACTGCCGAGCAATTATTGCAGCTCAAATAGGGCAGAATATAGGCCGTCAGTTCCAGCGTAATGCAATCAGCGTATTTGATATAGAACTTCCTGTAAAAGAAGCACTGCAAAAACTGGCTGCGTACTATGCTAAGTTTTGAGATTAGAAACGTCATTCCAAATCAGTTTGGAATCCAAGTATTGGAGTTATCATGAGTAAATCATTATCAATAGAAACAAAATGTCTTCATCTTGAATCGGAGAGCCAGAACCAGGACGAAAAATCAGACTGTATTGAACATTGTAATCATTACGGGGCAATCAGTTTTCCAATTTACCAGACGGCAACTTATGCTCATCCTAGAGTTGGTAAAAGCACTGGTTTTGATTATTCCCGACTGCAAAATCCAACACGCGAACAGCTGGAAAAAACAGTTTGTCAGCTTGAACATGGAACCGACGCATTTGCCTTATCAACAGGAATGGCTGCAATTGCACTTTTAATGGAAATTTTCAAACCAGGCGATCATCTTATTGTAGATTCAGATTTATACGGCGGAACAATCAGACTTTTTGACAATGTGTCTATAAAAAACGGAATTACTTTTACACGCGCAAACTGTGCAACCGACGATTTAAAATCACTAATCACGCCACAAACAAAAGCAATTTACATAGAAACTCCAACCAACCCAATGATGAACGTAACCGACATCAAAAAAACTGCCGAACTGGCACATAAAAATAAAATCCTGCTAATCGTAGACAACACTTTTATGTCACCTTATTTTCAAAATCCTCTTGATTTGGATGCGGATATTGTAGTTCACAGCGGAACAAAATTTTTAGCCGGCCACAATGACACTCTCGCTGGTTTTATTGTTACCGCAAATCAGCAAATTAACGAAGAATTGCGTTTTCTTATAAAAACAACAGGTTCTGGACTAGCTCCATTCGACAGCTGGCTTGTTCTTAGAGGAATAAAAACTCTTGCAGTCCGCATGGAAAAAGCACAACAGAACGCATTAAAAATTGCACAATGGCTTAAAACCCAAAAAAATGTAACAAAAGTAATTTATCCGGGACTTCCTGAACATCCGGGCTACAAAATCATGAAAAAACAATCTCGTGGCTTTGGTTCAATGGTAACTTTCCGCTTAGATTCTACAGAAAAAGCTTTGAGCATCCTGGAAAAAGTGCGTCTTATAAAATATGCCGAAAGTCTTGGTGGGGTAGAAAGCTTAATCACCTACCCAACAACCCAAACTCACGCTGATGTTCCCGAAGAATTGCGCCTTAAAAACGGAATCACCCCAGAAACTTTACGTCTTTCAGTTGGAATAGAAAATGCAGGTGATTTAATTGCAGATTTGGAACAGGCTCTAAAGTAACTCCACAACTCGCGCAGTCAAATACACAAGCGGAGAATTCCAATAAATGGCAACTTCGTTTGTGCTGTAACTTCCTTCCATATCAATGTAACAGCAGGCAGAGGGTTTGCCCTGTAAATATTCTTTGGCAACATGGTCGTACAAACCTTCACATGAACCACCAGCAAGCATTCCCGGCATTGGTTTTCCAACGGCTCCACTTGGACGATGATGTGGATTTTTTGGTGAATTTGTACCGAATCCTGTTACAAAACAAAAATCAAGCTGATTGCAGCCTAAAATATAATCAAACTGTTTTTTTGCAGCTTCGTAAAATTCTTTGCGGCCAGTTAAATCGTAAGCTAAAAGAAGAAGATGTCCTTCATCAGCCATGTGCCCGTTACAACCCCAGAAATATTTTTTAAGACACGAACCAAAACTAGCATTTTTGCTGGCATTTTTAAGTTCTTCTGCCCGTGCAAGAATTCCGCCTTTTAAATCTTCAAAAAGTTCTTTCTTTTCTTTTATAGTAGCATTTTTTAAAAGGATTTCCGTTCCATAACCGGCAACACATCCCCAGCCAAACATTTCGCCCCAAGGTCTTTTCCAAGGTTCAGCGGGATTTACTTCTATTGCAAGTTGAGCTGCCCGAATTTTTAGTGCCTGTTCAAGATAGAATTTTTCGCTAGTTGCATTAAAAAGTGCGCACAAAGCAAAATAACGCTCATCTTTTACGTTCCAGTCGCCGTAGCCACCAGTAGTAATTTCGCTCGGGTTTGTATAAAGTTCATCTTCGTGGGAATCAAGATAATTCTGTGCTTTTTTTGCCGCCGTCAGCAAAGTTTGTGCAAATTTTGAATCGCTTTTTTTGTAAACTTCAGACGCATAAGCAAGACAACCTGCAAAATCGGCCGTTGCAGCAGTAGAAACTGGAGCTAAAACCTGTTCTTCCGTCTCATTCTGAGGATTAATAAACGCGCAGAAATGCCAGCAAGAAATTTTATGGTAAACCGCACCATCTTCACGCTGCATCTGCAGCATCCATTCAAGCTCAAAACGAACTTCTTCCAAAATGTCAAAATCTTTGTAAGAAGGATTTGCCTCGTATGCAAGAAGTAAATCCATCACCGTTTTAGAACCCGCTACAACATAACGACCGTAATCGCCTGCATCATGCCAGCCGCCAATAACTGTTTTGGTAAGTTCAGTTCCATAAATTTTTGCAGGAGTTGTGTGGCATGCAGGATGACTAAAATCACCGCCTTCAATTTGCTCACCACATCGCGAAAGGTAAAAATAATTCAGAATGGAATGGTAAAAATCATTAAAGATGCCGCTGCCAATTTTAAAGTATGCGCTTTTTGAATTGTCTACGCAAACGCAATATTCGCCGCTCGTTTTATAGGAAGAAAAATCGCCGCAGCAAACTGGAATCTTATTTGCATCATCTTCTTTAGGAGCAGAAAGCGTTCCCGAAAAAACAACATTACCGTTCTTATCTTCAAGAGTAAATTTTTTCTGAGAATCTGAACACTGCACATACACAAATTTAGAAGCATCCGGCTCATAGCCAATCTGATTAACATATACCATGATTCAGAGTTTACAAAAACAATGCGGATCATAGTATAACAAAAATTGAAAAAAATTGAAAAATAGTAGCTTTCCGGGCTTTTGTAATTAAAAATTTATCTCATTTTTCAGCGACAATAATGTGGCGAGGGGAATTACTTTTACCGAAGATTTACCGTCGGAATTTACCAGGGTGATTTTGAAGTTTGTTTCTTCAATTTCGTTGGCAACCGAATCACCGTAAAAAGAACCGATTGTGTCTAAGTATTCGGATTCGTCCATAATTTCGTCGTTAAAAACAGGAGCAAGGAGCAAATCTAAGAACTGAACAATTTCATCATCGCTGGAATTATAAAAATCACAGAGTTTTTTTGGAGAAAGTGACGCGCTAAGTTTGCCTTTTTGAAGTTTTAAGAGCCCGCTTGTAAACAAAACCGATTTTTTTGTCCCACTAACGGAATCATTCATTTTTATATTCAAATCAAAACCGTTTTTAGATTCAACTTTTACATCAGAAAATCCATTTTTTGCAAGCTCGTAAGAAATCTGATCTGTATCAAAAACGACAACCTGTTCACCGGCATTTTCTGCACCAGAAGCAGCCCCAGCATTAGGATCAATTCCACTCGCAGAATTTATCAACTGAGAAAAGGCTTTTCCTGCCACTCCATTAAACGTAATTTCTACCGAACCATTATCTTTTGCAGTAACCGTAACTTCGGAAGTACAACTTGCCGCACAAAAAATAAACGCAATGCTAAGAGCTGCCGCAAACAAACAACCAATCGACTTTCCAAATTTACGCGAAAATCCTGTTAAAACTTTATTCACAAATCTGCCTGAATTAAAAATCTTCATAAACTCTCCTTCCTTTAAATCATATTGTTAAAAGAATAAACTTAGTGGAAAAGTTACACGAAAACCAGTAGTCATTACAAGCCCCGAAAGCACAGAATCAACAAAATTAAGCGCAGAACCATCCATATTATTACAAATAGAATAGTTAACATCCTGAACAATTTGAATGCCACACTTTCCTATTTCCAAAGCCGGAGTAGAAATTGTAGTTCCAATAATTCCAGGGAAAACTGAAGGTTTAATTTTTGAATCAGAATCAGGTAAGTTTGAATCACCAAAAGTAAAGACTGGTCCCGCATAAAAACGGAAATAATCATTTGGAGAAATAGAAAAAACAAGAGGAAGCTGGAAATTATCCAAAGCATAATTAAAACGCAAAATTGTTCCAAAGCCCGGAGAAAGATTCCATCCCGCATAACGAGCATGAAGCAATGAATCAATTCCGCGATATTTAAATGCAAACTGATTTCTTGAAATTAAACTCCAATCAACGCCAACACTTGCATCAAAAATCAAATTTTCAGCAAATGAACTAGCTCCTTTTTTTCCACTAGAATTGCTATTGGAATTGGTATTTTTTCCACCCGAATTAGAGCTGTCATTTTCAGTTTTTCCATCTTTATTACCATTGCCAGTCAAAATAGAAAGAGTTTCGGAATCTGGCTTTACAACTTCTTCTTCAAAATCTTCATCATTTTCTTCTATTACATCAATTATTTTTCCAGAAGGCAAAAACTGTCCGGTTGCACGATATTTTCCACGCCAATAAGTCTGACGCAAAGAAGAAACAATAACTCCCGTATTTTCGCCATCACTAATTGCAGAAATGAACTGATTATTTCCTATATAAATGCCAACGTGATTAATTGTTTCCGCTGAACCAGTACAAAAGAAAACCAAATCACCAATTTCACGCTTATCTTCTGGAACAATCCGCACATAACTATAAATTGCCTTTGCAGTTCTTGGAAGCTGAACTTTTGCCGATTCCCTTGCCGCATAAAAAATAAGCCCTGAACAATCAAAACTATCAGGACCAGTTGCCCCGTAAACATAAGGTTTTCCAACAAGGATTTTTGCAGTTTCAACAAATTTTTCTCTTGCAAGAGACGCTTCTGCAGGTGTCATAGATTCAGCACAAAGCTTAAGACACGAAATTAAAAACATAAACGAAAAAATTACAGAAAGTTTATTTGCCGTATTCCAAACGATTTTTCTCTTCATATTATAAAGTATATTAAATTTTTTTTATTCTGTCTTGCGGTTCTGTCTTGATAAATAGCTTAAAGGTGATAAAATATAAGAATAAAAAAGTTTATTTTCAGTTTATATTTATACTACTTTTCAGGAGCAATCTAATGGCAAAAGAAAGACCTTGTCCTTGGGCAGGAATTGAACAATACCGTGGAACAAAATTTAAAGGAGAATGGCCTACATACCCGGAAATGCTGGCAATCCAAAAAGAACGATACCCAGACAGTTTGTGTCTTTCTGATTTTGACGGTCCAGGCGGAGCAAAAAGGACTCTTACTTATAAAGAAACATACGAAAAAGCAATGGGCTTAGCTTACTGGCTTATAAAGAACGGTCTTAAAAAAGGTGAACGCGTTGCCGTTGCAGGAAAAAACTCTCCAGAATGGGCAATCGCTTATATGGCAACACTTTTGGCAAGCGGAATTGTTATTCCAATTGCAGATGCACTCCACGACCCCGAAACTGGAAACATCATAAAAGCATCTACACCAAAATTTGCATTTGTAGATGACGCAAAAATCCCTTATATTAAAGAAAATTTCCCGGAAATTGTGATTAATTCTTTAAATCCAACTGATCCGGAAAAATACATTTACAACCTCAGTTCCACCCCGGTTGAATTAAATGAACCTGTTACCGAAGACGATGTAGCATTAATTCTTTTTACTTCGGGAACAACAGGTATACCAAAAGGCGTTATGCTTACCCACAAAAACATCATTTCCGACGGTTTTATTGCAATGACAAATCTTACAATTTACCCGGAAGATGTTTTCTACGCACTTTTGCCAATTCATCACGCATACACAATGCAGGCAGCGTTTATTGTACCGGTCATCGTTGGTTGCGAAATTATCTTTGGAAAAAGCCTTGCAGTTACAAAACTTATGCACGAACTTAGAGAAGGCAAAATCACAATTATGCTGGGCGTTCCTTTGCTTTACAATAAACTGCTTTCGGGAATTAACAAAGGAATTAAATCAAAAGGTGCATTTGTTTGTTTTGTGATTGGCTTCTTGCGCGGACTTTCCTTCCTGGTTAAAAAACTTACCGGTGTTAATATTGGTAAAAAGATTTTCAAAAAGGTTCTTATGCAGGCAAACATCTATACTTTGCGTGTTGCAATTTGTGGCGGCGGACCTTTGGCAGATTCAGTTTTCAAACAGTACCAGCAGATGGGAATCGACTTTATTCAGGGCTACGGACTTACAGAAACTTCTCCAATTATTGCACTCAACCCAATGGAAAAATTCAAGATTGATTCAGTCGGAAAAGATTTTGCTCCATACGAAGAAATTAAAATTATTCCAAGTGAAGGCGTTGAACAGACACACGGTAAATATCAGATTGGTGAAATTTGTGTAAAAGGTCCAATGGTTATGAAAGGCTACTATAATATGCCTGAAGAAACTGCCGCAATGTTCACTGAGGACGGATTCTTAAAAACCGGTGACCTTGGTTGGATGGATGACGAACATTACCTGCGACTTTGTGGACGTGCTAAAAACCTGATTGTTACAAGTGGCGGTAAGAACGTTTATCCTGAAGAAATTGAAGATTCGTTCCAGCTTTATTACGACATTCAGCAGATTACAGTTCGCGGTTACTACAAAGACGGCGACAATACATCCGAAGAAATTGAAGCTTTGGTATATGCCGCAGATGATGTTTACGCCCGTCTTGGAATTAAACGTGACGATCCTGAATCCGGCAAAAAAGTATTCGACGAACTTCGCCCTATCGTTTCTAAAGTAAACAAAAAGCTTTTATCGTATGAACAGATTTCGCGCTTAAGCATTCTTAGTGAAGCTTTGGAAATGACCCCAACTCAAAAAGTAAAACGAAGCTACACTCCAAAAATTGCATATTCCGGAGATTGCTAGTAGATAGCGGTTAACTTTTAGTAGTTAGCTGTCACTGATTGTAGAAGGGGAACTTATAGTTTCAATCGCACTATAAATTGCTCGCTAACCCCTTCTAGCGGGCAATTTTTTTCTTCAAAATTCCAAAAACCCTTGTATAATTATATACATGGAACAATTTATTTTAGCATTAGACCAGGGAACAACTTCGTCCCGGGCAATTTTATTTAACAAAAATGTAGAAAAAATCTGTACTTCGCAGAAAGAATTTACTCAATATTATCCAAAACCGGGCTGGGTTGAACACGATGCCGAAGAGCTTTTTGAATGCCAGCTCAACGTTATGAAAGAAGCCGTTAAAATGGCAAAAATCCAGCCTGAACAGATTGCCGCTTTGGGAATAACGAATCAGCGCGAAACTGTTGTTCTTTGGGATAAAAAAACTGGAAAACCTGTTTATAACGCAATCGTCTGGCAATGCCGTCGAACTGCCGATATTGCAGACCGTCTTGTAGAAGAAGGCTACAGCGATAAAATCCGTAAAATCACAGGACTTTTGCCGGACGCTTATTTTTCAGGAACAAAAATTAAATGGATTTTGGACAATGTACCGGGCGTTCGAGAGCGTGCCGAAAACGGTGAAATTCTTGCTGGAACAATCGACACCTGGCTTATCTGGAAATTAAGCGGCGGAAAGGCTCATGTTACCGACTACACAAATGCAAGCCGTACAATGATTTACAATATTCACAAACTTTGCTGGGACCGTCAGCTTCTGGAGCTTCTTGATATTCCTGAATGCATTCTTCCAAAAGTTTGCGATTCTTCCTGCGTTTATACAACCACCGATAAATCTGTCTGCGGTTTTGAAGTTCCTATTGCATCGGCAATCGGGGACCAGCAGGCGGCACTTTTTGGTCAGGGCTGTTTTAATAAAGGTGAAACAAAATCAACTTACGGAACCGGCTGTTTCCTTCTTATGAACACGGGAACAACTCCAATCGCTTCTAAACACAAGCTTATTACTACAATTGCGCTTGGTTTAAATGGCGAAATTCAGTATGCGCTGGAAGGCAGTGTTTTTATTGGCGGTGCTGTAATCAAATGGCTTCGTGATGAACTTGGAATAATATCTTCTGCCCACGAATGCGATGAACTTGCAGAAAAAGTTCCTGATTCAAACGGCGTAATTTTAGTGCCTGCTTTTACAGGTCTTGGTGCTCCTTATTGGGATGCTTATGCCCGCGGAACAATCGTTGGCCTTACCCGAGGTTCAAACAAAAGCCACATTTGCCGTGCCGCTTTGGATGCAATTGCTTATCAGGTAAAAGATGAACTTGAATGCATGAAAAGTGATGCAAAAATTGAAATTCCAGTGCTCAAAGTTGATGGCGGGGCTTGTGTAAGTAACATTATGATGCAGTTTCAGTCTGATATTTTGGGAACAAAGGTTTGTCGTCCGCAAAATGTTGAAACTACAATTACAGGAGCGGCCTTTCTTGCCGGGCTTGCAGTTGGTTTCTGGAAATCAAAAGATGAAATTTTAAAAGTGTGGAAAGTTGATAAAACCTTTGAGCCAAAAATGGATGATTCAAAACGCGAAAAACTTTATTCAAACTGGAAGCGTGCTTTGGACCGTTCAAGAAACTGGGAAGAATAAACGGAAACTTGAACTTGCGGTGGACGTATTTTTGTGGCGGAACTTTTTTTGTGGCTAAAAACTAAATCTGGGGGTGTGCCTATGAATTATGATGTACTTATTATTGGCGGCGGAATTACTGGAGCTTGTATTGCGCGCGAACTTTCAAAAACAAAGGCAAAAATCTGCATTGTCGATAAAGAAAATGATATTTCGTGCGGAAGTTCCAAGGCAAATTCTGGAATAATTCACGCAGGCTACGACCCAATTCCCGGAACTTTAATGGCAAAACTTAATATCCGCGGAACTGAACTCTACCCCAAGCTGGCCCAAAAGCTTCATTTTGAATATAAAAATGTCGGTTCGCTAGTTCTTGCTTTTGATGAAAAAGGACTTGGCATTTTGCAGGAATTGCTTGACCGTGGCCAGAAAAACGGCGTTCCTGATTTGCGTATTCTTTATAAATCTGAACTTCCACAAATTGAACCAAATATCGGTTCCAAAGTGATTGCCGCCTTGTATGCACCAAGTGCCGGAATTGCTTCCCCTTACCAGGCAACCTGGGCCTTTGCAGAAAGTGCAGTAATTAACGGAGTTGATTTTATCCGCAACGCAAAAGTGCATAAAATTGTTGTAAATGATGATGAACAAAGCGCAGGCGCTGAATTGAATACCGGGGCGGCAAATGCTTCAGCCAACTGCGGAGCCGATGCTTACAAATTTACCGTGTTTGCAGGCGGTCAGGAAATAAAAGCCCGATTTGTTATAAATTGTGCCGGAACAGCCGCAGACCAGATTAGCAGAATGGCAGGTGCCCGTGATTTTACGATTAAACAGCGTCGCGGGGAATACATGCTTTTTGATAACAGCTTAAACGGCAGCGTTGCACACGTACTTTTCCAGACTCCGACCGAACTTGGAAAAGGCACTCTCGTTACTCCAACTGTAGACGGAAACATTCTTGTAGGTCCTTCCGCAAATGATCAGGATGGTGATTTTCTTGATTACACTGGAACAACCGCACTCGCCCAGAATTCAGTTTACGAAAAAGGTCTTCTTTCAGTAAAAGAACTTCCACGCGGCGCATTAATCAATTCTTTTTCAGGAATCCGTGCAATCGCGTATGAACCTGATGGCACTCCAGTAAACGATTTTATTATCGAAGAAGATAAAAATATCCGCGGCTTTGTAAACGTTGCTGGAATCTGTTCACCGGGCTTAAGTGCGGCTCCTGCAATTGCAGAATACGTTACAGATATTCTTGCAAAAGCTGGCCTTGATTGCACAAAACGCCCAGACTTTATAGAAGAACGCCAGGGAATCCCGAATTTCAGCCTTTCAGATTTGCAGACAAAAGAAAAGCTTATAAAAGAAAATGCTCTTTTTGGCCAGGTAATCTGCCGCTGCGAAACAATCACCGAAGCAGAAATTGTTGCGGCAATAAAATCTCCACTTGGAGCACGCGATACAGACGGCGTAAAAAGACGAACCAGGGCTGGAATGGGTCGCTGTCAGGGCGGATTCTGTCTTCCACGCGTTGCAGAAATCCTTTCGCGAGAGCTTGAGCTTCCAATGACAAATGTCACCAAAAACGGCGGTTCATCATACCTTTTGACTTCACAAAAATAAGAGCAGGACGGATAAGACAAACAGGCGGCGGAAATCAAACTAACAAAACGACAAAAAACATTCTACCAGGCGGCAGAACAATTTACAGGCGGCAAATATGGCAAACAAAACAGACAATAAAAATAACATCTACGACGCAATCATCATTGGAGGAGGACCTGCTGGTCTTGCAGCGGCAATCAGCGCAAAACAAAACGGACTTTCAAAAATCCTTCTTCTGGAACGTGATTATCGTCTTGGCGGTGTACTTTTGCAGTGCATTCATAACGGCTTTGGTCTCCACTATTTTAAGCAGGAACTCACCGGCCCCGAATACGCCGCCCGCTTTGTAGAACAACTTGAAGAACTAAAAATTGACTACATGACAAATACGATGGTCCTAGAACTGGGAAATGACTTTTCATCCAAAATGAACGTCGCTTCCACGACCCACGCCCCCACAAAGCCCGGCACCCCTGAAAATCAATCGTCCATAGAGAGCCAGTCAGCCGCACCAACTCCCGCTTCCCCACTCCATACCGTAACCGCAATCAACTCTCAGGATGGTCTGATGACCTTGCAGACAAAAGCAATCATTATTTCAACCGGCTGCCGCGAACGTACAAGGGGCGCAATCAATATTCCGGGAACAAGACCAGCCGGAGTTTTTACCGCAGGAACAGCCCAGCGTTTTGTAAATATTGACGGTTATATTCCGGGCAAAAAAATCGTTATTCTTGGCTCCGGCGACATCGGTTTAATTATGGCACGCCGAATGACGCTCGAAGGCTCGGAAGTAAAAATGGTTCTGGAAGTTCAGCCTCATTCATCCGGGCTTGCAAGAAACATTACACAGTGCCTTGAAAATTTCAATATTCCCCTTCTTTTGAACACAACCGTAATTCAGATTCACGGAACAAAGCGCGTTACCGGCGTTACAATTGCCCGCGTAGACATAAACCAAAAACCAATTCCCGGAACTGAACAATTTGTTGAATGCGACACACTTTTGCTTTCGGTTGGCCTTATCCCCGAAAATGAAGTTTCAAAAACCGCCGGAGTTCAGATTGATGGCCGCACAAAAGGTCCGTTTGTAAATCAAAACATGCAGACTTCGGTACCAGGCATTTTTGCGTGCGGAAACGTAGTTCACGTGCATGATTTGGTAGATTTTGTTACAACAGAGAGTATGCTCGCCGGAAAAAAAGCCGCAGAATATGTAAAGGGATTGAACGCCACAGAAAATCAACTCTCGGCCGCAAAAAAATCCGCCGCGCAAAAACACGTCACCTCCGAAGCATGCACTTCTCCCGCAGAAACTTCTCTCGTCCCGGTCACCGCAGGACAAAACGTTTCTTACACCGTACCGCAGCACCTGGAAATTCGCGCGCCACATATTGCAATGAACATTTTGGAAAAAATCCCACAACAACAGGTTTCAGCCACTTCATCCGCACCCCAAGTTTCCACGTCCACTTTGGATGAATCAACTCACCGCGCTGTTTCCGCCCCCGCAGCCCCTGATCCTATCGAACTTATGTTCCGTTCACGTTCAGTCATAAAAAATGCACACGTAACCGTAAAATCAGGCGACCACATTCTTGCAGAAAAAAAATCCCGCGTAATCCGCCCTGGGGAAATCCAGACCGTAAAGATTGCTCCCGAAAAAATCCCGCAAATCAGCGGAGAGGTAACCGTTACAATTGAGTAGGAAAGAAGGAAAACTTTTGAACAAAGTTTTCTATAGAACAACGCCAAAAATTGCTGCACCAGTTCGCAATTTTTGAGCTTACACAGGAGGCCCACATGAATTTAAGCGAAGAAAAAACAATGACCTGCATCGTCTGCCCAATCGGCTGCGAACTTCACATAAGAAAAATCGGTTCAGGAAACTCTACATCAGATTTTGACGTAACCGGAAACAACTGCAAAAACGGCGAAAAATATGCAATTCAAGAAGAAACTTTTCCAATGCGCACCCTTACTACAACCGTCCGCGTAAACAATGGCACACAGCCGCTAGTTCCCGTAAAATCCGTTCCAGAAATCCCTAAAATCCTTCAACTGGAATGCATGGAAGTTCTAAAACGATTCACCGCACAAGCCCCAATAAAAAACGGCGACATCCTCTACCCGGACATTCTTGGAACTGGTGCAAACATAATCGCCTGCGAAAGCGTGGAAGAAAAATCGGCCACATAAAAACTGCCGACCCCAAAAAAAGGTCACCGCTTTGGTAATATAACTTGTAAAAATAAAAAAATTTTATAAAAATTTCAGTTTTTTTTATTACACTAAAAATCATGGAAATAATCGAAGACGAAAAAGATAAAGAATGTATCATGGTTGTAGAAGATTCAGATTATCTGAATAATTTTATTGCCACCAATCTGCGCAAACAGAATTTTGAAGTTATCCAATGTTTTAATGCAAAAGAAGCATTAACTATGCTTCCTAAAAGTTACGTATCTTTGGTAATATTAGATTTAAATCTTGGAGATGGATTAAACGGCATGTCTGTTCTGCATTCAATTCGCCTTCAGGATAAAATCTTACCCGTTATGATTGTTTCTTCCGTTCAAGATAGCAATACAAAAATTAAAGGCTTTAGAGAAGGTTGTGATGACTACATTACAAAACCGTTCTATATCGATGAATTACTTTTGCGAATCAACAGAATGATTTCAAAATTTTCGTTTATGGGTTACGAAAAAAAACGCGTATCTTCTGTTTATACAAGTGGAATTTTCGAAATCAATATGGAAGAAGGAACCCTAAAAAAGAACGGCAAAACAATTCCAATGCGTAAAAAACAATTAGACCTTATGCTCTTTTTTATACAAAATCCAAACAAAATTCTTCCATTTAATTTAATCTATCAAAATGTTTGGAACGAACCAGCCCCAGATGAAAAAACTCTTGAAGGAAATATGTACGTAAACATTCGCTCCTTACGCCTATTAATTGAAGAAGATAAAAAGAATCCAAAACATATTGTGTCTGTAAGTAAATCTGGCTACATTTTTGTTCCAAATTAATAAAACTCGACACGCAAGCTAATTTTTTAAATTTTTTCATTTTTTTTTCAGATTTTTATTCTATCCTTTATTCATAATAAAACTAAGTACCATGTACTTTTTTATAGGAGAAGAATATGAAAAAAACGCTATTAAAACTTACAGCAATTATTACAATGTTGTGTGCCTTTTCTGGTTGTGATGCCTTACTCAGTTCTTTGATGAATGGTGAACAAGAAGAACCGGAAAAAGAACAGCCCGATTCACAAAAAGAAAAAGATGATAACGGTGGCGAAGAAACAAAACTTCCTACGTCTTTAGCTGATTTGACTGGTACATCATTTATTTATACAGAAGATCCAAACTGGATGAATGTATATGTTTATGTAAAGGATTCAAAAACACTTACCTTTGTTTCAAATAACCCTAAGAATGAAGATTCAAAATATAATTCATCTGATTCAGAAGTAGATGAGGCTGGTCGTTTCTTGAGTGATGCAACAACAAGATTCTACTCAATGAAAATTATAGACGGAAGATTGTTCTTTTATTATTCATCTTCAGCTTATGAAATTGAAGATGAAGGTAAAGATTCTTGGGCTTGTGAAAAAGATGATAAATCAGAAGGACTTATAGGATCTTGGATGTATTTGGAAGACTGGCCATATTCCACAAAATATGTAGTAACAGAAGATAAAATAACACAATATAGCGTAGATAAAGAGGAAGGAACGACAGAGAAGGAATGGTCTAAAACCTATACCTTAAAAAATGGTCTTTTACTCGACAGCGACAATAATATTATTGCTTACTATGACGGAATAAATCTTCACACAGAAGGTATAACCGAACTTACAAAAATTACAGATGCAGCAAAAGCAGAAAAAATAAAGAAAGCCGCTCTTGGTGATGACTACGTTGATGATGATGAAGGTGGGGAAGAACCAGAAACTATTGAAGACCTTGTAGGTACATACTTTCAAGAAGAGTATCTGGATGCATATTTCTATCTAAAAGATGCTTCTACAGTTGTTCTCTTTGATGTTAATTCTGAAGAGGCATATGAAGAAACTCTTAACGATGGAAAATTTAAGATTCAGATATTTACGTATAAATTCACAGGTGGAAAATGTATTGCATACAGAGATTCTATAAAGGTTGCTACAAAACAAGATGTAACAGGAGAATATCTTGGAACTTGGTTTGCTAGCGATCCTATCAATGGAATATATACTTACACAGTCATATTTACAGAAGATAAAGTTAGTATAATTGATAATGACGAAGAAACAACAAGAGATTATAAATATACATACAAAGACGGACTTTTCCATCTTGAAAATGGTGATGATGAAATGTATTTATATTTAGAAAACGATAATTTATATCTGGATACTTGTATTGTAAATTCTGCAAAACCAGAAGAAATAAAACCAACTATCTTAAATGCAATAAATGATAAAGCTGGAAGTGGAGAGAATCAGGGTGGCGAAGAAACAAAAGTTCCAACTTCTTTAGCTGACCTTGTTGGTTCAGCTTTTATTATGGAAGAAAATCCAAATTATCTTAATTATTATCTTTATGTAAAAGATGCCAACACAATTGTTACTTGTGCCAAAGACAATTTTAATGGTAAGTGGTGGACAGGTGAAAATGAGCTTGAAGATAATGGATATTTTTATTCTTGCTTCGATCATATGGGCCGTAAAATAAAAGTGGCTGCAGGAAAATTTATCATATTAGGTGCATCAGTTAGTAATAGGGAAAAAGATAGATATGAAGCTTGGAAAGTAGATGGCACCGATGGTCTTTATGGATTTTGGGAATGGGCTAATCCAGGTTATGAAAATTATGTTCTTACAACATTTAAAATAACAGAAGATACCTTTTCGGAATTTGAGTGTGATGGATATGAAAATTGGGATAAATATTCTTCTTGGGCTGAAACAAAATCTTATAAATTAAACGATGGTCTTTTAATTGGTGATGACGGAGAAATCATAGCCTATTATGATACAGCTCTGCATACATATGGAGTAGAAGAACTTACAAAAGTAACAGATGAAGCTGTATTAGCAACAATAAAGAAATCTACTCTTGACCCATCAGAAGAATGGCGTATTCTTGAATAGTTAATCACTAGAGAA
>JAILCM010000052.1 GCA_024680155.1 Treponema sp. | reverse complement strand
CACAAAAACCAATGAAAACGCTCTTTTTGCTCCACGGCTACACAGGAGATGCAGGAAACTGGGTTCCAGAATGGCTATGCGAAAAATATAATTTTGCAATCGTAATTCCAAGCGGCGAAAATTCGTTCTGGCTTGATGCCGAAGCTACCGGTCATCAGTTTGCAAGCTTTGTTGGTGTTGAACTTGTTGATTATGTACGCCGAACTTTTAATCTTGCCCGAACACGCGAAGACACTTTCTTAATGGGATTTTCTATGGGTGGATTCGGAGCTTTGCATACAGCATTCCAGTTCCCGGAAACTTTTGGTAAAACTGCAGCCCTTTCTTCTGCTTTAATCCATAACGAAGTTGCAAATATGAAGCCAGAAGGTGGAGTTGATGGAAAAGGCGGAAATGATGTTGCAAATTACGCTTATTACCGCGAATGTTTTGGTGAACCAAGCAAACTTCTTGAAAGTGATTCAAACCCAGAAACTTTGGTAAAAAAGATTCTTGCAGGAACTTTAAAAACAACCGACGGTTCTAAAGCAAAAATGCCAGAAATCTTTATGGCATGCGGAACCGAAGATTTTCTTTTGGAACCAAACCGTGCATTCCACAAATTCCTTGACGAACAGGGTGTAAAACACGTTTACATGGAAAGTAAGGGCATCCACGATATGATTTTCTGGCAAGAATACGCCACAAAATTCATTCCAACCATGTTTGGAGAATAATATACAGCTAAGGAAGGTGAATTGGCGCAAGTCTTAACTACAATTCGCCTTCCGCGGCTTACCTACGGACGGCCCTTATGGGCTGCTTACGCACCGCTCCACGCTCAGGCGGCATAGAAACTAAAATGTTTCTCTTTACAATAACGCTAACCCGTGATAAAATTAAGTATATGTTAAGAATTACAGGCTTGCTTAAGAGCCGCTTCTTTTCCTTTAATTTCTTTTTCGCCTAAGGGCGAACTTCTCTATTCTTTTTGTGCAATGCGTACCAAGTACAGTGCACGGTAACAAGCCTATAATCGAAAATCCGTTAAAAAACGAGCTGCCACAGCGGGTCGTTTTAGGATTTACTTTAAAAATGGCTCAGAGGCAAGCTATGCTTGCCGACTTTGCCAATAACTACGAGGAAACTATGAATTTAAAATACTATCAAAAAGAAAGCGAATGTATGCCGCTTGAAGAATTACGTAAACTTCAGGGGGAACGACTGGCAGCTAATTTCCGTCATGTTTACGAAAACGTTGAATATTACAGAAATCGTTGTAAAGAAGCTGGTGTTTCTCCAGACGATATTAAAGGCCTTGATGATCTGGATAAAATCCCATTCACCTGCAAAGATGATTTACGTGCAACTTACCCATATGGACTTTTTGCAGTACCAATGAGTCAGGTTGTCCGCATTCATGCTTCTAGTGGAACAACAGGAAAACAGATTGTCGTTGGCTACACAAAAGGTGACCTTGATATTTGGGATGATTGTTGTGCACGTCAGCTTGTAGCAATTGGTTGTGATGAAAACGACATTGTTCAGAATGCTTACGGTTATGGAATGTTTACAGGTGGATTTGGTGTTCACGGTGGTGCAACAAAACTTGGCTGCCAGGTTCTTCCAATCAGTGCAGGAAACACTCAGCGCCAGATTACATTCTTCCAGGATATGGGTTCTACAGTTTTGTGCTGTACTCCTTCTTATGCCGCTTATCTTGGCGAAACTCTCAAAGAAATGGGACTTAGTCCAAAAGACATTCATCTTAAAGCAGGTATTTTTGGTGCCGAACCTTGGACCGAAGAAATGCGCCGCGACATAGAAAAATCACTTGGAATTAAAGCTTACGACATTTACGGACTTACCGAAGTTATGGGCCCAGGCGTTGCATACGAATGTTCAGAACAAAAGGGCATGCACGTAAACGAAGACCACTTTATTATAGAAACAATTGATCCAAAAACCGGAAAACGTCTTCCAGATGGCGAAAAAGGCGAACTTGTATTCACTGCAATTACAAAACAGGCCTTCCCTCTTATGAGATTCCGCACAAAAGATATCGGCGTTTTGAACCGTGCTCCTTGTGCCTGCGGACGAACTTTTGTAAGAATGAGTAAACCTATGGGACGTACCGACGACATGCTCATTATTCGCGGTGTAAATGTATTCCCAAGCCAGATTGAAGGCGTTCTTTTGCAAAACGGTTATCCGCCAAACTACCAGATTATTGTTGGCCGCGTAAACAACAACGATACCTTCGAAATCAAGGTAGAAATGACAGCCGAAAAGTTCAGCGACGTTATTTCCGAAGTAAACAAAGCCGAAAAACAGCTTGAAAGTGCATTGCTCAGCGTTCTTCAGATTAAAGCAAAAGTTACACTTGTTGCACCAAAGAGCATTGAACGCTCGGAAGGTAAAGCGAAAAGAGTAATTGATACACGTAAACTTCACGATTAATCAGGAGGAGAACAAAATGACAATTAAACAAATTTCAATTTTTATCGAAAACAGAAAAAATGCTCTGGCAGAATTTACGAACGTTCTGGCAACTCACAACATTAATATGCGTGCAATGAGTCTTGCAGATACAAGCGATTTTGGAATTGCACGAATCATTGTAGATAACGCAGAACAGGTTCAGGCAGCTTTGGAGCGTTCGGCTTATATTGTAAAAGTTACACCGGTAATCGCTATTGAAATCCCGGATGAAGCAGGAAGCCTTAACAACATTCTTAAGATTCTTGCCGACAATGGACGAAACGTTGAATATATGTACGGTTTTACAGGACGCAAAACTAATTCCGCATACATGATTATACGTTGTACTGATGTTCCGGAAACCGAAAAAGTTCTTGAAAATGCCGGAATCCGCATGGTGGCTCAGGAAGAACTTGCATCAATCTAAACTTCGTTAATTTATTTTTCAAAGGGCTGCCAATCTGAAGTATACTAAAATCACTTCAAATCTGGCAGTTCTTTTTTTTCTTTTTTATTCCATTTACATAAATTTGCATTATAATTAATTCATCGAGGCTTTTATGAAAAGTAAATTTAAACTTTCCATTCTTACAATAGAGCTGGTTTTTGCGGCCTTTATCTTTGGTGCTATTATGTGTCTTATAAACAGCTTAGTAAGTTATAAAGAATTCAAAAAAGAAATTGAAGTTGTTTATAGCAATGTTACTGAACAATTTGCCATTACTGCTGCTTCGTACATTAATTCAGATAAAATTGACTATTGGCTTGAAAATGGTACCGATTTTGACTGGACCTACACAAATCAAATGCTTGATACTATAACAAATACCGGCGAACTTGCTTATATTTATGTAACAACCGTCAGCCCAGATTACAAAAGCCGAACTTATATTTTTGATACAGTAAACCACAAAGTAACTTCAAGTACGGTAATCCCATTTGGAAAAGTCAGCTCTCTTGAAAACAAAGATAAAAGCTACATCGACAATCTTAAAGTTGTTTTGGAAGAAGGAAAAAAACACAGCTGGTTTGTTTATAAAAAAGATGAAGGCGGACACGTAACAACTGCAATCCCATTATACAATTCAAGTGGAAAAGCTGTTGCAATTATTGGAATTGTAAAACCGATGTACGAAATCAAAGAATACAATCAAAGTTTTTTACGTTCCATTTTGATTTACGCCATTTCTTTTGCAATTATTTTCCTGATTGTTTATACCTTCCTTTTGTATTTTAGAATTATCCGTCCAATTTTGTTTATCACCGACGAAACTTCGCATTTTGCCGAACATCACGGTGAACTTACGGACATTCTAAAAAAAGTACGAAATCACGATGAAATTGGAACGCTTGCTAAATCTGTAGAAAAAATGAGCCTTGATATGAACCGCTACATCCAGGATTTAACTCATACTACTGCCGAAAAAGAGCGTCTTAGCACCGAACTTAATGTTGCAACCCAAATTCAAGCCGAAATGTTGCCGCGCGTTTTCCCTCCATACCCAAATCATCCCGAAATTGAACTTTTTGCCAGCATGGAACCTGCAAAGGAAGTTGGCGGAGATTTTTATGATTTTTATATGATTGATGATGACCATTTTGCAGTTGTAGTTGGCGACGTTAGCGGAAAGGGCGTTCCAGCAGCACTTTTTATGGTGATTACCAAAACTCTTTTAAAAGATACCGCAATTCACGCTACCATAAATCCTGCTGAAATTTTTAATTCAGTTAATTCAGTTTTGTGCGAAGGAAATGAATCTGGACTTTTTGTTACCTGTTGGATGGCAATTCTTACACTTTCTACAGGCGAACTTTGTTTTTCAAATGCAGGCCACACTCCACCAATTATTTACCACGACAACGAAGTAAAATATCTTTCTACAAAACCAAATCTTATGCTTGCGGGTATGGATGGCATAAAATACACAGAACACAAAATTATGCTGAATGCCGGCGACCGACTTTTTATTTACACCGATGGAATTACCGAAGCTACAAATGCCCAAAATCAGCTTTATGGTGAAGAACGTCTCTTGAATTTACTTAAAAGCAAAACAGGACTTTCTTCTAAGGATGTTCTTGAAGTTGTAAAAAATGATATAAATGATTTTGTACAGGATACACAGCAGTTTGATGATATTACAATGCTTGAAATGTCCTACAAAAATAAATGCTAAAATTTTAACGGCGGAGAAACGATGAAATTAAAAATAAAAGCAGATGATTCAAACCTCGAAATTATAAATGATTTTATTCACAATTTGATTCCTGCTGATTGTAATTCCAAAATTCTGAATGAAATTGATCTTGCTGTTGAAGAAATTTTTGTAAATATTGCCCATTATGCTTATAAGGATTTGCTGTCCCAACAAAAAAATGCCGCAGCAACTTCAACCGATTCCAATTTAGGTTTTGCCGAAATTTTTGCTGATTTTGATTCCGCTTCTTCAATTTTAACTGTTGAACTTTGCGATTGGGGCGTTCCATTTGACCCTTTAAAAAAAGAAGACCCCGATATCACTCTTTCTGCCGAAGAACGAAAAATCGGGGGTTTAGGCATATTTCTTACCAAAAAATTCATGAATTCTGTTAGTTACAAGCACGAAAACGGCCAGAATAAGCTTAAAATTACAAAAAAGATTTAATTAGCCTTCTATTGTTAAAATTCCATCCATTCCGGTTGCTTCCAAAACCTGACGACAGAACGAAGACGGAGATTTTAGTATCATTTTTCCACCACTTGGAAGCATTAATTTATGAGCAAGAAGGACAGTTCTTAAACCTGCGCTGGAAATATATTCAATATTCTGCAGATTCAAATAAAGTGTTGGAGTTTGACCAGCAACATGCTTTAATTTAGTTTCAAGTTCTGGAGCCGTTGTTGTATCAAGCCGACCAGAAACTATCAATTCTATAAAAGTTCCAGTTTTGTTTTCTGTAATTGTCATAGTTTTATTTTCTCACGTTTAAATAGAATAATCAAGTTTTTTTCCTTGTTGCTTTTTTCATTGCTACATTGTAACGCTAACTTGGCTACGACAAATGCGGAATCCTAAACTACTGCTTTTTCCAATTGGTGCACTTCCACTTCTATAATAAACCGTACACTGTTGCGGATCATCAAGCCAGCTTCCACCGCGTTTTACATGAACTTCACCAATATTTGGACCATGAGGATTTGTTTGATTTCCTGTTGGAATAATTTGTGTATAATAATCCCAGCACCATTCTGCAACATTTCCGCACATATCATAAAGTCCAAGCGCATTTGCCTTTTTAGTTGCAACTGCATGAGTTTTGATTGCACTGTTTTCTCCGTACCAGGCAACATCATTTATGTTTGAACTTCCTGAATATAAATTCATTCCCATGTTTTTTCCTTCGCGTGCTGCAAATTCCCATTCAGCTTCGGTTGGAAGACGGAATCCATCAGCTGTAAAATTGCAGACAATTCTTTTCCAAACCGGGCTTGTAAAATCAAATCCACTTAAATCAGTTGCACCACCAATACTATAGCAAGGCGTAAGTCCACACATAAAGCTAAGAATATTACAATAAATAATCGCTTCACACCAATTAACACATTCAACAGGACGGTCACTTCCTAAAAGTTTAGAAGGATTTTTTCCCATTACATAAGAATATTGTGTCTGCGTAATCGGAACCTCAGACATATAATAACTTACAAGTGTAATAAGGCTGTTGTTTGAACCGTTACCCATTACAAATTGTCCACCCGGAACCAAAATCATTCTAGGCTTTTTATCTAATCTGATTTTTGGAGTTTCGTCATTTTCTGAAGATTCATCTCCACCTTTTATAACTTTTACCGGCACACCACAACGCGAACAAAATTTATCGACCGTACTCAAAGTATTTCCACATTCAATACATGAACGCAAAACTTCCAAAGCTCCAACAGGAAATCCACAATTAAAACAAAATTTTGATTCTTCTGGAAGAATTTTTCCGCATTTAATACATTTTTCCATATTTTCTGCTCCTGTTATCTTAAATTATACCACATTTTTTATTTATTTCGATTTTTTTTCTTGTTTTTTTCATCGGATGATATATACTGTATTAGATTGATAGCAACACTATCACCCCATAACAACAAACATAAACTTACATTTTTAAGGAGCCACCATGAAAAAATCATTCGCAGCAATTTCAATTCTTTTTGCTTTGTGTTCTGCTTTTATTTTTGCAGATGAATCTTCAAATCTTTCCTACAACATTACCACCGATTTTGCTTATTATCCAAAATCAAACTACATCGCTGGAGACACACACTTTGCACCTTTAACTGGCACTTACAGTGGACTCGAAGGTCGCGTTACAGGCAATTTAAATTACACAATCCCTACTCCACTTGGCAGTCATTGGCTTTTGAACAGCGCAAATCTTGTTTTAAATGCCGCCCTTGAACTTACACCCGTTTCTGTAAAACCTGGAGTTTCAGTTAAATTTACACCGCTTCCATTTATCGTTTTTGAAGGTGGAGCACAAGCTGGTACCGGATGGAATCTTGCAGGACTTCAGGGAATGGCAATTTTTGATCCAATCCACCAAACTTACACCGATTTAGACGCTTTCAAAAACTGGTTCTTAAAATGGTATGCTCAGGGAGTTTTCCAGTTTGATACAGGAGCAATAATTTCCGGAGATTGGACACATATTCAGCTTATGTACACATATCAAGTTTATTATGAGCAGATTACCGGTGTAGAAAACGGCAACGTTTGGATGTGGCAATGTGCAAATAATCGCGCAAATGGACTTATGAATTATCAGTCTCTGATTCTTGCTTACCAGATGCCACTTGTTTTAAGCCGCATAGGATTTGTTTTTGAATGCGACGGACATTATAACAATTCTGATTACAAAGCAATTTATATAAATCCAAACTACAACGGAAGCTTTAAGAAAATCAATATAAGTCCAATGGCTCAACTTTCTCTTAGCCAGCACGACACACTTTCATTTTTACTCGGATTTTCTAGCCGCCGAAGTTTTACAATCAATCACGAAGACTCAAATGTTGAACCGTTCCTCTCTTATGCAGGACGCGAATGGTTCTTTAATCGCATTGCCTTAAGCTGGAGCCACAATTTTTAATAGTCTTTATCAGTCTTGTGCGTCATTATCGGGCATAACTGTCATTATCGGACTCGACCCGATAATCTAAACTCTTTTTTTGAAATTTCTTGTTAGATTTTCAAATTTCATGATATTATATACACGCTGATGTTATTTCGTATTAAAGTAGCATCAGCGTTTTCTTTTTAATTCATTTTTATTCAGGAGATTTTATGTCCTTTAAAAAAGATTTTATTTGGGGAGCAGCTACAGCTTCTTATCAAATTGAAGGAGCCTGGAACCTTGACGGAAAAGGCCCGAACATTTGGGATGAATTTACTCATCAACCTGGAAAAATTTCGGATAATTCAACTGGTGATACAGCTTGTGACCACTACCATCTTTACAAACAAGACGTAAAAATGATGGCAGAACTTGGACTAAAAGCTTACCGTTTTTCTATTTCGTGGAGCCGAATTCTTCCAAATGGCACAGGCAAAATTAATCAAAAAGGAATTGATTTTTACAACAATTTAATTGATGAACTTCTAAAATATAACATCACTCCTTTTGTAACACTTTACCACTGGGATTTACCATACGAACTTTATCTTCAAGGCGGATGGCTTAATCCACAAAGTTCAGAATGGTTCCGCGAATATTCCCGCATCATAGCAGAAAACTTTGGCGACCGAGTCAACAATTTTATCACTTTTAATGAACCTTCCGTTTTTATGGGTTGCGGCTATCTTCAGGGAAGTCATGCACCTGGCGTTCAGCTTGGCAACAAAGATTTGCTTAGAATTGGTCATAATATCCTGCTTTCACATGGAAAATCTGTACAAGAATTGCGAAAAGTAAATCCAAACGCTCAAATTGGAATTACACTTGCAACTCAACCAAAAATTCCAGTTAGTCCCAAAGATGAACAGGCTGCTTACGATGCATATTTTTATGAAGGTTTAGGCGGATTTTTCTGGGGAACCAACTACTGGCTTGACCCGATTGTTTTTGGAAATTACCCGCAGAAATTGTTGGAAGAAGCCGGCGATATGTTCCCAGCCTTTACAAATGATGATATGAAACTGATTAACCAGAAAATTGATTTTATTGGTTTGAACATTTACGAAGGCCAGTATCAGGGTGATTACAAACGTACTCCGGGAACCGCTCACACAGAATTAAGCTGGGATGTTTACCCTGATGCTCTAAAATGGGGCGTAAAACTTAATTACAAACGCTACAATCTTCCGATTTATATTACTGAAAATGGCCTTTCTACCCACGACTGGGTTAGTTTGGATGGAAAAGTTCATGACCTAAATAGAATTGACTTTTTACACCGATATTTGCGTGGCCTGAAACAAGCTGCAGAAGAAGGCTGTGAAGTTGGCGGATATTTCCAATGGTCACTTATGGATAATTTTGAATGGGCAAAAGGTTATAATCCACGTTTCGGGCTTGTTTATGTTGATTACAAAACTCTCGAGCGTATTCCAAAAGATTCTGCTTACTGGTACAAACAAACTATTGAATCTAATGGAGAAAATTTATAACTCTAAACCCAAAGTTATGCCCAAAATCTTGAGCTGGAACTAAAATAAAATATGATTGAGTTGGAACAAAACGACGACAAAGAACAAATTCTCTCTTATAAGCTCTTTTTTCAGCAGGAGTATGCAACTTTTCATCTTCCTTATGATAAAGAAATGCATTTTTATAATGCGGTTCGTAATGGAGATTTTGATACCGTTAAAAAAACAATGCAACCGTTAACCAGCCAGGAATTGGGCAAGCTTTCAAAAAATCCTCTGCGGAATTTAAAATATCACTTAATAATCACAATTGCTATGATTACCCGCTTTTGCATAGAAGGCGGAATGCAACCGGAATCTGCGTATACTTTAAGTGATATTTATATTCAGCAGCTGGACACTTGTACCGACATTGAAGAAATTATTACCCTTCACCGTGAAGTAACTTTTGATTTTACAGAACGAATGGGAAAAATTAAAAAAAATATCGGGCTTTCGCGAATTGTAATTAAAACTTCAGAATACATTTACAATCATCTTAACGAGAAAATTTCTCTTGATGAAATTAGTGAATTGTTCAATATTAATAAGTCGTATTTGTGTGAATTATTTAAAAAAGAAACCGGAATTACAATCTTCCAATATGCAACAAAACTAAAAATTGAAGCCGCCCAAAAGATGCTCGTTTATACCGAATATGCACCTTCCGACATAAGCAATTACCTTGCGTTTTCTTCACACAGTCATTTTATAAGTACTTTCAAAAAAATTACAGGAATGACTCCAAAAGAATACCGCAAAGTAAATTATCAGCAGTATTTTGAACAATCAGACAATAATTCAGCCCAAATTAATTCAACCGCTACGGATTCTACAAAAACTAATTAGACTCTTCTACAATTGCTTCAAGAATTTCCGGGAAGTACCAGGTCTGTTCTTTACGATTGTAATAGCCGAATTTTTCTGCATAATCTTTTGTGCCTTCTTTTACCTGCCATTGGCCGTTATCCCAAAGACAAGCCGCAAGATTATATTTTTTAGCCTGTTTTAAATAAGAATGAAAGTATGCCAGACGCTGATCAAGATTATTTTTATTTACTGCACCGTATTCGCCAATTACAACACCAATTCCATTCTGAACAAATTTTTCGTTTAATTTTTTAAATGTTCCTGCATATTCATAAGCCATTTTAGAAGTAAATTCTGTTGCTCCCGGTGACTGTCCTGCAAAAATGTAAGGTGTATACATATGAACGGCAACAATAATTCTTCCAGGAATTTTTTCTTTTGGAAGAATAAATTCATTAGAAAGAACTGCATTTGGAGTTGCGGCATAACCCGGAACCATTACAAAACGTTTTGCATTGTTTCCTTTACTTCCTCGAATTGCATCCAAACAAACCTGATTCAATTTGTTCAACATTTCCTGAGCTTCTCTGGTCTGCTCGTCTGTAGAAGAATAAACCCATTCTACATTTGTATTACGTAGTCTAGGTTCGTTCATTGTTTCAAAAATAAGATGTTCGTCATAACCTTTGTTGAATGCCAAAGCAATTTGCGTCCAAACATTTGCAAAATAAGCAGCCGAAAGATCGTAATTTGCTTTATTTGGATAGTAACCGCGGCCAGGTTTAAGACCAACAGCATTTGTAAAATTATCGTGATGGGTATTAAGAATTACATACATTCCGTCTTCAATAGCCCAATCAACAATTTCTTTAACACGATTCATCCATTCAGGATCAATCGTATATTTGTCGTCAAGAATATGACTGGTCCAACTTACAGGAATTCGAATAGTTTTTATGCCGGCGGAGGAAAGCCCGTTAATCATTTGCTGGGTTGTTTTTGGCATTCCCCAGGAAGTTTCAGCTGAAAGTCCTTTTCTTCCTGTTGCGTCCAATGTATTTCCAAGATTCCAACCTGCACCCATTGCAAGAACAAATTCGTTTGCGGCAGTCTGCGTCATTTCTACCGCACCAGAATCTTTTACAGCCTTAGATTTATCAAAAACTGTTTTTACTTTTGCAAAACAAGCTGAAAGACTTAAAAATACCAATCCAACGCAAATGATTTTTTTCATAAAAACCTCCGAATTCCCATAAGGGGATTCCATAAACATAATGTCATTATCAGCATAAAACTAATAATGACATTACAAAAATTTTTCTAGGATATTCCCTAAATTGAATTTATCTGTTTGCGTCTTTCAAAAGACCAGCCCAAACATTCTTACAATCTTCGTAAGCCTGCTGAGGAGTTACAGCACCAGCATACGGAGCCCAAATCATGTCGCCCATGTAGTTAATTCCAGGAACGAATGTGTCATAACGTGGGTTTGGAGTTGCTTTCATCAATTCAAGTGTTTCGTCTACAGCACGTGAATCGCGGAAGCAAGAATAGTAACCTTCTTTCCAAGCATCTGGAGAATCATATCCAGGTGTTCCATCTGACCAGAAATCGAATGCTTTTGCAACTTTTTCTGCTCTTGCATCATCGTAGCAAGAAGGAATTACATAAAGGTTATCGTTGTGGAGTGTGCGATATTTTCCGTCACCTTTTGGTCCGAGTGGGAAACAAACGAATCCCCAGTCATCATCCATTCTAGAGAACTGTCCGTTGTTCTGTGCGTGATATTCCTGATCAGCAAGGAAAGCAACTTCCCCGTTCATAAATGCAGCATACATCCAGTTCCATTCTGAACCTTCTGGCTGTGGTTTTTCGTAGTTAGCTGCCATTTTTGCACACCATGAAATTGCTTCAAGAACCTGATCTTTTCCACAATTGTTTACAAATTTTCCATCTTCAAAACCAATCATTGGCATACCGTTAGAAACTGTTGCAAGTGGAACAAATTCTGTAGAAGAGTTTGCCATACCCCATGCATCGTTCAAACCGTCGTTGTCTTTATCGTAAGTACATTTCTTAAGGAGCTTTTCAAATTCATCCCATGTCCATTTTCCAGCTTTCTGCAAATCATAAGGAGTATCTGCATCAATACCAGCTTCTTCAAGAAGACGTTTGTTAAAGAATACACCACCACGTGGCTCTGGAACGAGTGGGCGCATAAAGTAGAATGTATCGCCTTTTTTGAACATTTTTTCTGAACCAGATGCCCATTTTGATTTTGTCCAGTCAATGCATTTAAGTTTAGACAAATCGTAGAACAAATCTGATTTCATACCGATAAGTGCTGAACGTGCATCAATTGTAAATACGTAGTTTTCTTTTCCACCGTTAATACAGAAGTTAGAAACTGCCTGTGGATGGCTGTCCCAAGAACCAGTAAGCTGTTTCTGAATCATTTTATAGTTGTAAGTTTTCTGAGTCCATCTGTGCCATGCACGTGTATCTTCTTCCATTGGACCAGATGCAGGTGTATCTTCCCAGTTTTCTCCAGACCACCAGTCAGCAAGAATTACATCAATTCCGCCCAAATCCCAAACTTTCTTTGTAGCAGGGTTTATTTCTTTCTGGATTTTCTTATAAGGATCATCCTTCTTTTTGCCTTTTTTTGGAGCTGCAGAAACTGTAGCAGCAACTGTAACCAAAGCAAGACCAACACACAAAACCTTCTTCATGTTTGTTTTAATCATTTTTTAAACCTCCAAAATCAGAATTTTTGTTCTGCTTTTACAAAATTAGGATAAAATAGAATTATTCAGTAAAATATAAGTTAATTCGGCATAATATCATAATATTTGGTTTATTTTGTACTTTGCCGAATTTTTTTATATTTTTCTTAATAATAGAAAATTTTGTCCAGAAGTTACAGTTAATTTCAAAAGGTTCTAAAAATTTTACAGTTTAAATTTAGAAATCTCATTAAAAAGTTTATTTATTACCGTCTGATTCTTTTCTGTAGCATCATTTCCGCTTTGTACAGCATCAACAATGTGTGTAGTTCCGTTTGCCATTTCATCAACCATAGAAGAAATCTGAACTGTTGTCTGACTAAGAACCTGCATTTCATCAGAAACAACTTTTCCACCAGCCATCATTTCTGTAGCCGCAGATTTTACTTCCAAAGTTGAATCATCAATTTTTTTCATTGCAAGAAGAACCTGATTAGAACCTTCAGACTGTTCACGCATAGCATTCATTACAACAACTTCCTGATTACCAACCGACTGAGTCAAATCAAAAATTACATTGAACTGGCTCTGAACCTGCTGAGTACTATCAGAAACGCCCGAAATTACATTTTCCAAATCATGCAGACTTTCGGTAATTTTTTTACCCTGCATATTACTCTGTTCTGCAAGCTTACGAATTTCATCAGCAACAACCGCAAAACCACGACCCGCATCACCAGCATGAGCCGCTTCAATTGCAGCATTCATAGCAAGAAGGTTAGTCTGGCTCGCAATACTCTGAATTACATTAGAAGCATCCAAAAGTCCTGTTGATTCTTCCAAAATTTTCTGGCTAAGACTTACAGATTCCTGAACACGCTGCATACCAATATCAGATTCACTTCTAAGCTGAGTAACAACTTTTTCGTTCTTTTCCAAAATAGAAGTTACGCTCTGAATATTAGAAACCATCTGAGAAACTGCAGCAGAACTTTCTTCCACAGCTGCAGATTGTTCCGAAATGCTTGCATTCAAGCTCTTAATATTTGCAAGAATCTGCTCAATTGCCGAAGTTGATTCTTCCACACCAGTAGCCTGTTCAGCCATCTGCTTTTGAACCGATTCGATATTTGAAATAATCTGACTTGCAGAAGAAGAAATATTTGTCATTGCATTTGTACTTAAAGCAGCTACTTCTTCCGAAACTTTGATTGTTTTATTAAGCTCAGTCAAAAGTGCTCGAGTATTTTCGCAGGAAGAATTTACACTAACCGCAAGAAGACCATATTCATCACGGCTAATTGCAGAAAGTTCTTCGAGAGTATAATCACCAGAAGCAACCTGCATATTGTAATCGGAAGCAAACTTAAGTTTTTTGTAAGTTCCACGCAAAAGCATAAAGAAGTCAAAAATTGCAAAAACAATTCCTACAATAACCATAGGAAGCATTTCTGTAAGGAAAATAGATTTTAATGGGAGACCTTCGTTTACAGGATTAAGCATAGGTGCACACGCCAAAGCTCCAACCGCAATTGCAGAAAAAGTTGCAACATAAAGGTTACGCTGCTTTACACCCATAGTAAGACGGTTTTCATTAAGCGGAATGAATTTCATCCATTCTTCCATATATTCAGTCCAGATTACATAAAGGAAGATACAAACAGCAAACGTAATTCCAACAGAATCCATCATAATAGAAGGAAGGCTGAAATTCTGAGCACCATAAGATTTTGCCGCAATATTAAGCATGATAGGATAAATTGCTGAACTTAAAACAGGAATTCCAACATTAGCCGTCTGGAAATTTTTGAAAAGCTTACTAAGACTGTCTCCCTTTTCTTCTGAACCATCGTAAGTCATCAATTTTTTGTAAACAATAATCAAAAGCGCAAGGGAAACACCCATGATTGCAAGCATATAAATTAATGGTACTGGATGAAATACAATTGCAAAAGTTTGCTGAACAGTTACCATCTTTGTAGATGGCAGATAAAACATATCAAAGAAAATACAGAAATGATGAAAAACGTAGTTTAGAATTATAATTCCGAAATTAGGTTTTTTAATCTCCAAAGACTGAGTTGCCATATTTACTCCTCGTGCAAGCAATATTTATATATTTAAAAAACTTCACTCCATTTTTTATCGAGTTTTTGAAAATAATTATAAGTCGCTAACTATCTATAAACAATTGATATAACGGATTTTTATATAATCCCGCGCGCAAATTTTATTTAAATTTAGAAAGTAAGTTAGGAAATACTAACAAACCCGTAACCCTTCTACTAACCGCCCCTCCCCTTCCTTGTACTGAATCAAATTTTTCTATATTATAAGCAAAAATAAGAACAAACAAATTTCTAAAAGTACGAGTCAAATATGAAAAAGAATTCGTTTTTACAAGGCCTCCGCGACGGAGTTCCAATCGGGCTTGGATATTTTGCAGTTTCATTTTCACTTGGAATTGTGGCCAAACATGCAGGACTAAATGCAATCCAGGGTTTTGTTGCCAGCTTTTTTAATATTGCGTCGGCAGGCGAAAATGCACTTTTTAATTCAATAAAAGAAAGCACAACCTACCTCGAAGTAGCAATCATAACTTTTGTAGTAAACGCACGCTACTTTTTGATGAGCTGTTCATTGAGCCAACGCTTTGATCCAAATACAAAATTCATTCACCGATTATGCGTAGGCTTTGGAATTACCGACGAAGTTTTTGGAATTTCGATTGCACGTCCAGGCTACGTTGAACCCGCCTACAATTACGGAGCTTTAGCAATTGCAGTGCCACTTTGGTCAATTGGAACGTCACTTGGAATAATCGCCGGAACCTATTTGCCAGCAAGAATCGTCAGCGCACTTTCTGTTGCACTTTACGGAATGTTCATTGCAATTATTGTTCCTCCAGCAAAAAAGAATCTTGTAATTGCAATTGCAGTTGCAGTAAGTTTTGCACTCAGCTATGTGTGCGGAATTCTTCCATATATACGCAATCTTTCCGGCGGAACCCGTACAATCATTTTGACCGTTGCAATTTCCGCAGTTGCAGCTCTTATAAAACCAATCAAAGACGAAGACGAAATCGGAAAAGAAGTAAACAAGAACCCCGCACAAACCAACGAAAACTCAGAAGATAAAACAATTACTACCGAAGCCCAAGAACAATCCGCCGATACAAACATCAAAAATCAAACATCAAAAACAGAATCTCAACCAGAAACCGCCGACACAAATCCCAAGGAGAACCAATAATGAAAGACAATATTTACATCTACATTTTTACCGCCGCAATCGTTTCTTATTTAATCCGCGTTCTCCCGCTTACACTCATCCGCAAGCCAATCAAAAATAAGTTCATAAAATCGTTTTTGTATTACGTTCCTTATGTTACGCTCGCAGTAATGACTTTCCCCGCAATCATTCAGTCAACACAGTCACCTTGGGCAGGATTAATAGCACTTGTAGTAGGAATTGTAATTTCGTATTTTGGTGCAGGACTTTTCCCGGTTGCATGCGTTTGTTGCGCCGTAGTTTTTGCTTCAGAGTTCTTTCTCCCGTGTTAATTAGCCAAAACAAAAAATCCGAAAATCTTTTCCGCCCCCTCCCGTGATTTTTTCTTTTTTTTCGTTTCTGGAGCAGCCCTAACTAGATGAATAATCTTTTCTACAAAATGCCCGCCCATTGGTAAATCCGGCTATCCGCAATTCCGTAATCACTCCATTCCTTCGGAACGGCTACGCCGTTGCTCCTATCCGGGCTACATTGGAACATATTTTAAAAACTTACTCAAAGAATCAATAATTTCTCTCAAGATGCAATTTTCATTCATGTTTGTTCTTTACCCGCTTTGATGGAATTTCTCATTAAAACCTACCGGCTTCCATTTAAAAATCATAGCTTCCGCATAAAAATATATTAAGTAAAAACTGGCTGTAGGGAACTTAGAGAGTGACGAAAACATTCTATTTGTTGCCGTCGCGTGAGCGACACGTAAAATAAGTTCCATTACAGCAAATAGCATGTAGTGCAATATTGTACGTTTTCGGAACTCTTTAAGTGACCGTAAGCCAATTTTAAATCAAGTTTATTTTTAATGCGGAAGCTATGATTTTAAGAAACTTCTTATTTTTCTCTTAGTGTATTTTAAAGCACTTAAACCGAAGAAATAGTATATTAAAAACATCAACACGGCGTTGCTGTGCGGAGAGAAACTAAAAAATAAAACAATTTGGAAAACTTTTTACCAAAGTTTTTATAAACATTCAGTGCCAAAGATTGCAAAAACAATTATCAATCTTTGAGCCAAAACAGGAGTAAACTATGAAAAAGACAACAAAAACATTTGCAATTATGGCTGCATTGGCAGTATTTACAACAGCTGGACTTTTTGCTCAGCCTAAAGCTTTAACTGTAACAAATAAAACAGAAGCAACAAGTTCTTATGACGGGGCAAAGACAGTTGCCGTTTCTATTAAGGTAAAAAACAAGAAAGATGGCCAGCATGTAATGCTTAAACTCAAAAACAAGAAAACATACGAAGCAAAAGCTTTTGGACAGGAAGGAACTGCTGCAATTGAAAAACTTTCAACACGTGACGGAAAAAAAGCTGTTGTTTCAGGTTTCATTGATGAAAACACAGGTGCTATCAAAATTATAAAAATTGGTGGACTTTATACTCCAGAATTTGTAGACGAAAAATAAAACACAGTTACCTGTCATGGAAATTGACGAATAAAATATAAGCAGACATTGGAGAGAGTGTTTTGCTAATTTATGCCATTGTT
>JAILCM010000033.1 GCA_024680155.1 Treponema sp. | reverse complement strand
TGCCAGAAAGAAAGCGTGTGACCGCCAATAAGAGGAGCAGCAATTGTAGAAGCAATTGTATACAAAACAAGGGCAACCGCATCATCCATTGCAACAATACCGTACACGGTTGTGGTTAAAGGTCCGCGGGTTCTGTATTCAACAAGAACATCGGTTGTAGCGGCAGGAGCGGTAGCAGAACAGATTGCACCAAGAATCAAACCAAGAGAAACTGCCTTTGGTAAATCTTTTGTAAAAATAAAGACTAAAATTGTTACAAACCCGCCAACGATGATTGCAGGTGTAATTGCTTCAAAAAGAAGGATGCTTACAAACTGTTTTCCGTATTTTTTTACAACGTCAATTTTAAGCTCGCCACCAACAAGAAAGCCAATTAAAGAAAGAGCAACTGTACTGATTGGGTCAAGTGCCGAAATTACACGAGGTTCAAGAACATGAAAACCTGATGAACCAAGCAAAATTCCAATTACAATGTAACCAACAACCTGAGGAATCTTAATCTTTTGAAAAAGCCATCCTCCAATCGAGCCCAAAAACATAATAAGACCAAGCATTAATACAAGCTGGGTCACTTCAATACCGGTAAAATGCATTACTTCCGGTAACAAATGCGCCAATGGGTTTTCCATTTTTACTTTGCCTCTATATAAAATATAAATTTTTGTCCGAGTTTTTTTTGCGCTTAGACTAATTTTCAGTAAACAAGTGATTCAACCATTTTTTTGTAGGAATCTACATTGTTTTCTGAATAAAGCAGTTCATACATGGCACTTGCACCAACAAGTTTTCTTCCATATTCGCGCGTTTCTTCGTATGGAAGTGTTTCCAAAAGTAAATCACCGCTCAAATCACCTTTACGCCCAAATTCTGCAATAGAAGTCTGGAGCCAGCGACGAACTTTTGTAATTCCCGCATTATACGAAAAAAATGCAAGCAGCATGGAATTATCACAACGCCTGTACATTTCGGCAAGATAAAACGCGCCAAATTCAAGATTCGTTTGAGGATCAAGCAGTGAATATTCTTCGGCCTTTAATTTTCGCGCAATATCTTTGGCAGTAAGCGGCATAAGTTGAGTTAATCCAATTGCCCCCGCATGACTTGAAACCTTGGAATCAAAAAAACTTTCACCACGAACAAGCGCATAAACTGTAGAGTTAGTAATATCATATTTTTGAGAAAATGTATCTATATAATCTGAATAATTTTTAGGATAGAGCAGCTTTATTTCTTCAAAACTAAGCGGACGTTCTGAACACCCAGCCGCTTTTGCCGCGATTCGTAAAGACTGAACGTAATATTCCGGATTTTGGGCAGCACATTTTAAAAGAAATTCCGAAAGCAACAACGCAGTATCGGTAGAAATTTCATCTTTTGGAAAACGCAGCCATTCTGAATAAATCTTTTCTGCAAAACCATAACGCGCATAACCTTGCAAAAGAGTTTCAGCTTCTTTGTTATTTTTTTGATGTAACGTTGAATTTTTGTAAAGATGACTTGCAAGTTCTGAATCACTGTAATTCAAACGATAGGCCGCCATAATTTTATAATACACCGAAGAACCACAATCCAACGCATCTTCAAAAAGACCTCGCATAAGAGCCTCTTTTGAATCATTACCAGAACCACGAGACACATTCCCGACATCAGAAGCACCTTTTCCAAAAGCCACCGCATCAGAATTATCCGCCTTTACAATTCCTTCCTGCAAAAGTCGGGCATAAACATAAGCATATTTGGCGCAAGTTTCTTTGGTTGCATACGGTTTTATTTTTTTGTATGCCTGTAAAATCAATTTTTTGTTGGTACTGTGCAAAAGCGAAGTCAAAAGTTTATCAAAATGATCATCGTAATATTCAGGGTCATCAAAAAGCGGAGCATATTCATCCAAAGCATCCACAGAATCTTTTAACGAAAGCCTAAGCTGATTTTCCATTAAATACCAGAGCGCGTTATCTTTTTGGGAAGGTTCAAGAGCAGATTGAACTGCAAGCTGATAAATTGAATAGGCTTTTTGGTAATTTGCGGCTTTTTCGTAGGAACGGGCAGTATAAAACCAAAAGTAAAACTCCAATGCGGTGCCTTCGTAAGTTTGCGCGTAATCTTCCAAAAAGTGGGCGGTCTGGAGGTAATCGCTGGTACTGTAAAAAAGGGCTTTTCCAATATCAGATGCAAGCTGTGGAAACAGTGGAATTTTTCCAGATTGAAGGTTTTCTTCTATATAATTAACCAATTTTGCAGCAGATGTATAACTTTTTTCGTAAACTCTGATTCGGAACCTGATTACTGTATTTCTAAAGTCAGTGTCGTCGGAAAAATCTTCTGCGTAATCATTATAAAACTGATAGTGCTGAGCTGAAATCTGGCGGTTTGTGTACCAGGTAAAAAGTTCATTTAAAAGAAGTGAATCACCGCGTTTTTTCATTGCATCAAAACGGATTTTTAAAAGGGCATTATCGGCTTGCGCAGGATTTAGATTCTGCGTGATTAAAATAACTTTGTGAATTTCGTTTGAATCGTAAAGACAACGGGCGGCAACAAGAAGAGATTCTTCATCATCAGGATAGGCTTTTACTAAATCAAGGCTTGCGGCATTTTTTTGCTGAACTGAACCAAAAGTTGTTAGAGTCTGGGCACTTCTTTTTGCACAATAAAGACTGCCTTTTTTTATACAATGAAGAAATTTTGTACGGGCTTCGTTTTCGTTTCCGTCTTCAAGTTTCTGCAGACCAATAAAATAATCGGCGTCTGGACCAAAATCAGAAGTTGCTTTTACAGAATCCTTTACCCCACAGGATGAAAAAGCAACCGTTCCAAGAACAATGGAAATCAAAAATGCAAAACAACAAGAGAAAAAACTTTTTTTACTTTTTATACCCACCACAGTTTTTACAAATCCTTACTCAACAGGAATAAGAATTACAGTTCCAGAAATGATATAATCTGGATTTTTAATTCCGTTGTAGCGTGCAATTTTCTTATATCGCCAAGGATTTTTGTAGTAAGTGTCGGCAATATCCCAAAGAGTGTCGCCCCATTTGATTTTGTATTTTACATCAGCAGGCTTTTCTTCTTTTACTGGCTCCGGCGGAACTGGAACAACTTCTTCTGCCTGTTCAATTACAATAACTTCATCTTCTTTAGCTTGAGGAACAGGATCTGGCTCTGGCTCGTTAATTGGTTCTGGAACTGGATCTGGCTCAGGCTGAACTTGCGGCGTCTTTTCTTCTTCTGCTGGAACAGGATTAATTTCAACTAATTCAGTCTTTTTATCTTCTGACTGTTTTTTAGAAATAAGATTATATTTTGAAGGAATTATAAAAAGAATAAGCGCCGTTGCAATAAGACAAATGATTGCACAAACAATACAAATAATCACAGGAACTTTTGTCTTTTTCTTTACTTCTTCAACTTCATCATCGTGAATTGAGGAATCGCCCATTTCGGTTTCTTTGTCGTAAAGTCCCGTAAAACTGATGCCGCCTGCAGCAACGTTTGAAGAACTATCATCCAAATCTGAATCAATGTCGAAATCGGATGAATCAATAGAATCTAAAGAAAGTTCGTCTTCGGTAAAATCTGGAAGGTCAAAATGCTCTTCTTTGATGTCGTCGGTAGCGGAAATATCATTGGTAGAAAGTGTGTCGTCAAAATCTGGGAGAGAGTCGTCGGTGGAAAGTGCATCGTCGGTGGAAAAATCATCCGGGATGTCGTCTGATGAAAAATCATCGGTAGCAATTGTTTCATCACCAGTAGCATCAAAATCTGGGAGCGAATCGTCAGCGAGAATTGCGTCGTCAAAATCAGGCAACGTATCATCAGCAACAGTAACATCATCGGTGGCAGTTGAATCGTCAAAATCTGGAAGTGCGTCGTCTGCAAGAGTTGCGTCTTCGGTAGCAGCAGGCTCATCAAAATCAAGAAGAGTGTCATCTGTAGCAGGAGCGTCGTCAAAATCTGGAAGTGCGTCGTCTTCAAATGCGGTTGGCTCATCGGCTGTAGAAATGGCATCGTCAGAGGCAATCGTTTCGTCGGCAGAAACTGTTTCATCGATGTCCGCAGTTTCGTTTTCAACCGTTGTTTCTTCATCCTGTTCGCTGCGTTTTTTAGCGAGCATTGCAGCTGCCAAAAGTCCGCCACCTACAGCAGCTCCTGTTGCAACTTTTTCCGCAGTATGGTCGTCTTCTTCGGTAGGCTCTTCTACAGTTTCATTGAAATCTTCAACGACTTCTTCGGTTGAATCTTCAGTCACTTCTTCAGAAACGGCTTCATCCGTCGCGGCCGGTTCTTCAAATGCTATAGTTTCATCCGTCGCTGCCGGTTCATCAAAATCAGGAAGTTCATCTGAACTTTCTTCAGTTGTTTCTGTTTCAGTAACATCTTCTGTTTTTGGCTCTATTTCATCAAAATTAAAATCGGCAAGAGAATCGCTTGTTTCGTCAGAAGAAGAATCAGCTTCAGCAATCGGGCTGTCATCAAGCATAACAGTTCCATCATCACTTGCAAACGAATATTCAGATTTTTGTGTGGAATCAAAATCAAATGTTTCATTTTCGGAAACCGCAGTTTCATCAGAAATGTCAGCTGGCTCTTCATAAACTATCGAATCATCAAGGGCAGACAATTCATCGGCGGTAAGAGTTTCATCAACATCGTCAAAGGTGCTTTCTTCAACAGTCGGATCGCCTAAAGTAAAATCATCTTCACTAAGAATCGGCTCTTGAGACACATCGACCGATTCTTGTGCATCAGTTTCTACAAGTGTATCAGCTGGCTCTTCAACAGGCTCTTCAAATGCAATGTCGCTCTCGGATATCTTAGCACTTTCTTCAGCTGGCTCTTCAATACCAATGTCACTTTCTGTAAAATCAGTGCTTTCCGCAATTTGTTCTTCCTGCACATGTTCAGATTCCGTTTTCTGTTCTTTTTCTTTTTCACGCATTAAAGCAGCGGCAGCTAAAGCTCCAAGGCCTGCACCGGCAGCAACTCCAGCGGCAACTTTTGCACCAGTGTGATCAGATTTTTCTTCAGAACCACCCGCATCGTCATCAGCCACATTACCATTTTCAATAATATCAGAATCGGCAATTGAGTAATCATCAGTTACAAGACGTTCTTCTTCGGTGCGAGAAACAAGCGAAATTGTAGAATTGCTCTGGGCACCAGTTTCAGGATCTTCAATTTTAGCAGAAAGTTCGTTATTTTCATCAAGGCTAACAGAAAAAGTGATATCGGGTTCACCATTCGGATGTTCGTTCAAATTATCAATCTGGAGAGTATCAACATATTCGGCATCTTCCATAGAACCAAGTTTTGAGCGGTACAAATCTACCATAACGCGAGTCTGATTATTATGTGCCGTGGTCAAATCAAGTTTTTTAGTCTGTGGTGTACCTTCTTCCATAACCGGGTAGAAGCTTCCGTCCGCAAGTTTTATGCCGATAGTTTTCATCTGAAATCTCCTGTGAAAAAACTTATTCTCTTTATTATCGGACAAAATCAGCGAAAAATAAAGTGGAAGATGGGGTAGAATTCAAAAAAGCTTATGCAATTTTTTTATAAAAAAATCACAAATTTTTACTCACTTGGTCATTAAATGACTATGCACATATATTATAATATTTGCAGTTTATAAAAAATATGGAGCAAAAAATGAAAAAACAAATTATCGCAATTATGGTTTTATTCTGTCTTTGTAGCGGAGTAAAGATTTTTTCACAGCACTTTGTAAAAAGTAATGATTTAAAAAAGCCTTTACAATATATGTCATTATCAGAATTGCTGAAGGATGAAAAGAATATTAAAAAGGCAATTAAAAAAGACGGTGGAACCCTTCAAGTTTTTTGGGTTAATAATCCATATCAAGCATTTGAAAGCAGAGGCGTAACACTTAGCAATGCACTGGATTCAACTCGAACTTTTAAGGATTTAAAAAATATTTGCGAAAGCCTTTTTAATGGTGGATATGATTTAAATAAATTTTCTGCTGAATGTGTTGATTATGCAAATAAAAATGACGAAACAATTATTATTTACGTTGTCCGCAAAGACAAAAACACTTACGCAGTAAATGAAATTGACGGTATTATAACAAAAGCTGAACTTGCAAAACTCCAGGAAAAAGAAAATCAGGAAGTCCAGAAAAAGGAGCTTGAAAAAGAAAAAAAAGCTAACTCAAATAACGGCTATGGTTCAGTTGATAACGCCACAAGAGATGCTTATATAAAAAGAATTACAGATCTTAAAGACCAGATCGAAAAGGATTATTTGGAAAACCAGAAAATTGAAAATCAGAAAAATGGGCTTGGCGAAAAAACGTTTACAGAACTTGCGGCTGATTATGAAGCTAAAAAACAATATGCCTATGCACTTTTCTACTATTACAAGGATATGGAATATACAGAAAAAGCTTATTTGGATTATAAAATTCAACGCAATGCAATAATTTCGGAAATAAATGAACGATGGTTAAACGGTTATAAAAAAATTGAACCTTCTTTCTTAGTTACAGATGTTATCAAATTTATTGTTAAAGGCGAGAATGGTTACGACGGAGAGTATGAGTTTGAAACAAAACCAAACACAAAATTCTACCAGATTTTAAATGCAATTTATACTGGAAATCCTTGGATTGGCTCATTTGATGATTTTGAAAAATACGACGGCTGGAAAAATCTTTTAAATGACTGCGAAAAATTCTTTACCGAGCATCCAATTTTTGATGTAAGAACTTTATCATTTAAAAAACTTTCCGCAGATATGAAAACTAAAACTTACAATTATGCAATTCCTCTTATTTCTGAAAACTCAGTTTTTTATAATGAACTAACAACATCAATTGCAAAAGGCTTAAAAATTTCTTATCAGGATACTTGGACCGAAATTCCAGCAACATGGCCTGGAACATCAATGCAGCTTGCAGAAGAAAAAGGTGATTATCTGGAAAGCTTTGGCAAAATCTACAAAAAAAGAAAATCAATGCTCATTGGCGGAATCCCAATGGTAGAAAGTTTTGAAAGCGTAAATAAAAAAATTGAAGAAACAAGAGAAACAATCAAAATAACTAAAAACATGGCAGCTTATTATACAGGAGTAACAAAAACTGCTTATGATTATACAATAAAGGAATTAGAAGACCAGCTGAATGCCGATATAAATGCACTAAAAAAGTTGAATTCAAATTCTATTTATACCGTCGATACAACACCTGCATGGGCTCTTGGTCCTGTTTTATACGATGTTAAACTTAATATTGTAGATGAAAACGGAAATGTTCTTGCACAAGGTCAACGCAGAATTCTGAGCGAAGATGATGATATACAGGTTGACGAAGAAGAATTCGAAAAATACTTTGATAGTTATAACAAAGATAAATATACAATTGGAATGTACACTTTCAGTGGTATAACAAGTGATGCAGCAAAACTTATTGAAGAAGGAAAAGCAAGAATAAAACCAGAAGCCGTTTACTTAAAATATGGTGCAATAAGTGGAGATGATGATTCAGACGACAGAACTATATTCGACAAACTTCCAGAAGTTCAGATTAAACTGGAAAATATCAATTTCTACAAAATCGAAAAAATAATGGGTGAAGACTCACGCGAATTTGATATAGTTGAAACAAGACTCTAAATTCATCATTATGACGGCATGGAGCATAAAAAAATGCACACACCGCATAAAATGACGAATAAAATTATTTTTTCTACGGCGGCTGTTTTCCTGATATTTTCGGGAATTCAGCCCGTCTCTGTCTTTGCAAAACCTTTCAATCTTGGCTCAAAAATCACAAACTCCACAAACAACGCAAACGAAAAAGAGCCAAATTATTACGAATCCCCGATTACCTTTTTTAAAGACAGATGGAAAAAGGATTATAATTTTGCATTAAATACGGCAAACAAAATTTACACTGAACTTGAACAACAGGAATTCCCATATTCGCTGGAAGCCGCCGCCATAGTTTTTCCAGAATTAATCCGTTACTCCGTTTTCCAAAATGAACTTGAAACATTAATGAACAAATTTCTTGCTTACGCTTCCGAAGATAGCAGTGGTTTTTCAATTGGACTTTTCCAGATGAAGCCACAATTTGCTGCCGAAGTTGAAAATCTTATTGCAAATGATTCAGAATTAAAAAACAAATATTCTTCTATAGATTTTGGAGGGGAAAATTCAACATTAAACAGCCGGCACGACCGAATTTTACGCCTTAACGACTTCTTTTATCAGACAGAATACTTAAAAGCTTTTATAGAATATGAAGTAAACGTCCTTTCTTTAGAAAACGAAGACATTCAAACAAGAATAAATTACCTTTCGGCAGCATACAATTATGCAATTTGCACAAAACGAGATTTTTTAGAAGAAGCCTTTAATTGGCAGACCTTTCCATCAGGAAAACCGGGATTATATTTTAATTACCAGAAAATCTGCCTCCAAGCCGCAGATGAATTTTCAGCGAACAAAATTACCGCAAAAGAACTTTCTACTTTCCAAGCGCAATAGATTTTTCGCAGGCAGCAGTTACAGCTTTAATTACAGCATTGCGGAAACCGTTTTCTTCCAAAGTTGCAACGCCTTCAATTGTAGTACCAGCCGGAGAACAAACCATATCTTTGAGTGCAGCAGGATGTTTTCCACTTTCCAAAACCATTCCCGCAGAACCATAAACCGTTTGAGCCGCATAAGTATAAGACTGGGCGCGAGGCATTCCACAACGAACAGCCGCATCAGCCAAAGCTTCAATAAACATAAATACAAAAGCAGGGCCCGAACCACTAACAGCAGTTACACAATCCATCAATTTTTCTGGAACGACTTCAACTTTACCGGCGCAGGAAAGAATCTCTTTTACAACGTCAGCCTCATCCGAAGAAATATTATCTTTATAAGTTACAGCCGTCATCGCCTCGCCAATCTGAGCACAAACATTAGGCATCATACGAACAAAGCGGGCATTCGGAGCAAAAGATTCAAGTTTTTCTATTTTAACGCCAGCCGCCATAGAAATCATAACAGCCTTTTTTGGAATAGAAGCGCCAATTTCTGCAAAAACGTCACCAAGGAACTGAGGTTTTACCGCAAGAAAAATGTAATCGCAGTCCAAAACATCCTTATTAGAATCCACAAAAGTAGCCCCAGTTTCAGCCGCAAATTTTTTGCCCATTTCCACGTTTTTGTCGGTCACTTTAATTGCAGCCGAGTCAAAGTTTTTGCAAACAGCACGCATAATTGCGCCACCCATGGCACCAGTTCCGATACATCCAATCTTTAAACTTTTCATTCTATTCCTCCAGTTCTTTATGTGGGGCGGAGCACCGCCCCTCGCTCCCAAGTCCTCTCTCAGTCGCTCCTCTTCGATTCGCTTCTTCGCTCCGGTCTTGTCCGCTACCCCACCCAGCGGGGTACTTGATTTTATAACTCTAATTCAACTTTTCAAAAAACACGCGGAAATAAAGCGACCCCGCAACGCCCCGCGGGCCTCTTATTTTGCCACAAAAAGCGTTCCCTTCTGGTTGCCGTTATACAAATTTTCAATTACGTTTTCGCGGCTGCCGTTTGCGAGCAAAAGATTGATTCCGTATTCAGTCACTTTTTCTGCAGCCTGAATTTTTGTTTCCATTCCACCGGTGCCAAATTCGTTTGTACTGCCAATTGTAATAGATTTTCGCAAATCAGGAATTGATTCAACAATTTCTATAAGCTTGGCATCTTTGTTAGTTTTTGGGTTATCAGAATAAACACCGTCGATGTCACTAAAAAGAATGAGCAAATCAGCTGACCACAAAATTGCCGTTAAAGCCGAAAGATTGTCGTTATCACCAATTTTATCTTCTTCAAAAGAAACGCTGTCATTTTCGTTAATGATTGGAACAACGCCTTCATCAACCAGAGTAAAAAGCGTATTACGGATATTCAAAGTGTGGAGATTATTTTCAAAATCTTCTTTAGTAAAAAGCAGCTGGCCAATATGAATTCCCTGACTCTGGAAAGCCTTACGCCACTGGTGCATAAGTTCAACCTGACCAATTGCGCACAAGGCCTGGCGGTAATGAACGTCCTTTTTGCGTGCCCATTCCTGAGTTGTAGAAACTCCCGCAACCTGAGCCCCGGAAGATACCACAACAATTTCCTTGCCCTGCTTTATAAGATTTGCACACTGAGCGGCAAAACTAGCCATAAAATCGGTATTCTGTGTACCGTC
>JAILCM010000029.1 GCA_024680155.1 Treponema sp. | reverse complement strand
TAAAATAGACTCTTATGAAAGCTACAAAAACAATTATCTCTACACTGCGTGAAGCTCCAAACGACGCAGTTATTGCAAGCCATCAGCTTATGATGCGCAGCGGTCTTATCCGCAAACTTGGAAACGGACTTTATGCTTATATGCCATTCGGATTCCGTTCTTTAATGAAAGTTGAAAAAATTATCCGCGAAGAACTCGACAATGCAGGTCTTCTCGAAATCAAACCTACAGTAATCGTACCCGGTGACCTCTGGAAGGAATCTGGACGCTGGGACAAAATGGCAGGCGAAATGCTCACTGCACAGAACCGCCAGGGCCAGGACATGGTAGTTTCTCCCACTGCCGAAGAAGCTTTTACAGCCATCGTTCGCGAAGGTCTTTCTTCTTATAAACAGCTTCCTTTCACACTCTATCAGATTAATACAAAATACCGCGATGAAATCCGCCCACGCTACGGTGTAATGCGTGGCCGCGAGTTCACAATGATGGACGCTTATTCTTTTGATAAGGACCAGGCAGACCTCGACGCTTCTTACGACAATGTAGCAGCCGCTTACCGCCGCATCTTTAAGCGCATGGGCCTTGCTACAATTTCTGTAAAGGCCGACACAGGTTCTATGGGTGGTTCCGGTTCAGAAGAGTTCATGGTTGAATCAGAGGTTGGTGATGATACACTTCTTCTCTGTCCAAACTGTGATTATGCCGCAAACGTAGAAAAGGCAGCATGTAAGGCTGAAACTCCGCTCGACAGCAATGGTCAGCCTCAGAAAAAGACAGACCTTGCAATCGAAGAAGTTTCTACTCCAAACGTATTCAGCATTGAAGATATGGAAAAGTTCTTTGGTGAAAAATCAACAACCTTCCTTAAGGCTCTGATTTACAAGGTTTATAACTGTGCTGTTGATTTATCTGGAACTGAATTCTATAAGAACGCTGAAACTGTTACAGAAGGCGGACAGACTTATATTCCTGAAACTTTCTTCTGCGTACTTATCCGCGGAGACCTGGATGTAAACGAGACAAAGCTTGCGGCTGAACTTAAGGCTTCTGGTGCAGAACTTGCAAGTGATGAAGATGTTCTCAAGTACTCTGGCGCTCCACACGGCTTTGTTGGACCTGTTGGAATTAAGATTCCTGTAATCGCAGATAAATCTACTATTGATATGCACAACTGTATCGCAGGGGCTGGAAAGAACGGCTTCCACATTAAGCACGTTGAACCAGGCCGCGACTACACTCCATTTATGACTGTTGATGTTCGCACCTGTAAAGAAGGCGACCTCTGTCCTGAATGTGGCGGAAAGTTCTACATGAAGAAGGGTAACGAGCTTGGACACATCTTTAAGCTTGGAACTAAATATACAAAGTCTATGAACGTAACTTACCTTGGTGAAAGCGGAAAGCCTGTAACACCTCTTATGGGTTGTTATGGTATTGGTGTAGACCGTACACTCGCTTCCATCATCGAAGGACACCACGACGACAAGGGAATCATCTGGCCTATGACTGTAGCTCCATATCAGGTAGCAGTTATTCCAATCCAGTACAAAGATAAGATGAAGGAAGTTGCTGATAAGATTTATGAGGATTTGAAGGCTGACGGAATCGAAGTAATTCTCGACGACCGTAACGAACGCCCTGGAGTTAAGTTCACAGACTCAGAGCTTATCGGCTACCCTATCCGCATCGTAGTTGGCGACAAGAACCTTCCAAACGTAGAAATGAAGCTGCGCCAGGATGCAGAAGCTACTCTTGTTCCAGCAGATGAAGTTGCTAAGAAGGCCGCGGATATTGTTCGCGAAGAATTGAAGAAACTTAACGCTTAATATAGATTGTCGGGTCAAGCCCGACAATGACAACTGTCATCAAACAAGACAATGACAACTGTGTCATTCCCAGACTCGATAATTTTGTGTCATTCCCGGGCTTGACCCGGGAATCTTTTACAGGACCACCCATGAAAAAACTAATCCTTTCCATCATAACATCAATCATACTAACCACCGTAGCCACAGCCCTTCCTGGCTTCACCGCCTTTATTCCCGACTCTTCCGGTGAATATGTTTATTACCGAGATTCTTCTTTTACTCGCGAAAGTTATATCGGAATCCTAGGTTATGATGATTCTACAATCCAGATCCGCTACTTCGCACCACAAGATGATGCTGCAAAACTTCCAGCAAAAGAAATTGCTATTTTGATCACAGTGGATTCAAAATCTGATTTCTGGAACATGACCGGCGAGAAAATCATTTCTACAATTCTACCGGATACAGATGACACTGATATTATAAATTATCTTCATGATATTCTTTACGAGTTCTCTGCCCGCCGTATTTCTGCCGGTACAGTTGAATCAGATAATTTTTCAATAAATCAGGATTATGCACAATTTGGAGGAAAGGTTTCTCTTATTTTCGATGCACGTATTCCTCTCTTCAATATCAAATCTATCGAAGATAATAAAGGCAGCAAAGTTTTTGACTGTGTAACAATCGGTACAATTAAATCAAGTGATGATAAGAGTTTTGAAGCATTTAATGGAGTTTCCGCTCAAAAACCGGAAGTTCAAAAAGAAACAAAAAAAGTTGCAAAAGCACAGGTTTGTAAATTCGAAAACCGTTCTGTAACCCTGGATGAAAACTGGGAACAGAAAATGGAAAACTTCTGGACACTTGGAAACGAATCTCTTATTACAATGTCTGCACTTCCAAAAGTTTCTGATAATAAAGTGCTTAATGATTTATATGTTCAGCGTAAACTTCTCGAAAGCACAGAAGGTTCCTATACTGATTTTCAGAATACTGAGCTAACTTATACTCAGGCAAAAGACAGTTATAAAATCGTAAGCACATCATTTTTCCCAGAAAGCAAGATCAATGTATATATTACAAAGATTTTGACTCGAAATAGTGATGGCGGCTTTGATTATTTTTCGATTTCTACATATCAGACAGCATATCTCAAAGCACCGTCATATTTTGATAAGATTGTAAAATCTTATCGCTAAAACGAGTTTCTCGAAAGTGGAGAGCCAATCCACTGGCCTTCACTTCCCAGATAGTCGCGTTTTTCTCCATTAATTAAGAATTGAACGCTGCTTACAGTTGAAAAAGTTGTGGCGGTAAAGACTATCTGTTCCAGCTGGTGGATATAGCCTTCTACACCGTATGTGTTGATTTCAAATGCTTCGTTAAAATTCAGATATGCAACTCCGCCCTGAACTTTAGCGCTGAGAAGCTTAGTTCCTGCAGGTATAAGGGTCATACAATTGCGTTCTACAGATTTTGTTGTATCAGGCCCCTGTAAAAGAAGATTAATCGCTGTTGTAAGCGGAGAATCACTTTTTGCAACTTCTCGCTTAATCATCTGCCGAACAACTGCACCATCACCATCAATATTTACAAAACAAAGCTGTAGTTCGGTTTTAGCAGGCTTAGCTACCTCTTTTTTAGGCTCTGCTTTTTTCTCAGTTACTTTTTTCTCCTCCTTAACGACAGGCTTTTCTTCTGTTTTTGGAGTTTCTTTAACCTCGGACTTTTCCGGCTCTGAATAAACAGGGGCAGGAGTTTCCGGAGTATCAATTTTTATAGTAACTTCATCATTTTTAAGAGGAATAGTTTCTGTTTTTTTAGGCTCTACCGGCTCATGTTTTTCAATTACAGTTGGAGTAGTTCCAAAAACACGGTCAAAAAAAGCAGTTTCCTTAAGGTTTGTAAAAATCTGATCTTTTTTAACAAGGAATATTATAAGAATTATAAGCAGACCAAGCAAAACACAAGCTGCTGAAAACAAAGTAGTATTTTTTTTCTTAGATGATTTTTTCTTCTGTGCCATATTTTGATTATCGGCATTTTAAATCCCCGGTTTATAGGAATTAATGAATATTAGCTGCTGGATAGGGATTTTGCCGTAAGACAAAAAAACAGGGCAAACAACATCATCCCGGTGCTTGCCCTGTTTTATTCTTTCTAAAGGCTATAATCAGCTTATTAAGAAGCTAAATATTCATTAATTCCTGCAGCAGCCTTTCTTCCCTCACCCATTGCGAGGATTACTGTAGCGGCACCGAGAACGATGTCTCCACCTGCCCATACCTTTGCGTGGTGAGTAGCCTGCTTTTCGTCTACGAGGATGTGGCCACGCTTGTCGGCGTCGAGGCCTGGTGTTGTGCTTACGAGAAGTGGGTTTGAACCGTTTCCGAGTGCAACGATCATTGCGTCACAAGGAACATCGTGCTCTGAACCTGGAATTGCTACTGGAGAGCGGCGGCCAGATTCATCTGGTTCACCGAGTTCGTAGCTGAGACAGCGTACACCAACAACCTTACCTTCTTCGTTACCGAGTACTTCTACAGGATTTTCGAGGAAGCGGAAGTTTACGCCTTCTTCTTCTGCGTGACCAATCTCTTCGAGACGAGCTGGCATTTCGTTTCTTGTACGGCGGTAAACAACATCAACAGTTTCTGCACCAAGGCGGAAGGCCATGCGGGCAGCATCCATTGCAACGTTTCCGGCACCACAAACTACTACGTGCTTTGCTTCGTAAATTGGAGTTGCAGCGTGATCTTTATCGTAACCCTTCATAAGATTTGCACGGGTAAGATATTCGTTTGCAGAGAATACACCAATGAGGTTTTCTCCAGGAATGTTTAAGAATTTTGGAAGTCCGGCACCAGTTCCAACGAAAGCAGCATCAAAGCCCTTTTCTGTAAGGAGCTGATCGAGAGTATCTGTACGGCCAACGAGGAAGTTTGTTTCAAACTTTACGCCGATTTTCTTAAGATTTTCAATTTCGTCCTGAACGATTTTCTTTGGAAGACGGAACTCAGGAATACCGTACATCATAACGCCACCACATTTGTGGAAAGCTTCAAATACAGTAACTTCATGACCGGCACGTGCACAATCTGCAGCAACTGTAAGACCTGCAGGACCAGAACCGATAACTGCAACCTTCTTTCCTGTAGCTGGAGCAACTTCCGGCATTGTTACCTGATTGTTTTCGCGTTCCCAGTCAGCAACAAAGCGCTCGAGACGACCGATAGAAACAGCCTTTTCAGGGTTCTTCCAAACCTTTCCTACAGTACACTTACCCTGACACTGCTTTTCCTGAGGACAAACACGACCACAGATAGCAGGCAAGAGAGATGTCTTTTTGATGATATCAACAGATGCCTTGAAGTTTCCGGCAGCGATTTCTTTAATAAAGCCTGGAATATCGATGTTTACAGGACAGCCTTCCATACAGAATGGCTTTGCACACTGAAGACAGCGGTTAGCTTCTACAATAGCCTGTTCCTTGCTGAAGCCAAGTGCTACCTCGTCCATCTGGCGGGCACGAACTTTTGGATCGCGGGCAGGCATTTCCATCTGTGGAATGGCGTTGCGGTCTTTAGCAGTGAGCTTACCGTTAGCCTTAATCAAATCATTAATTTTATTTAATTCTTCTGTTACATTAATTGCCATCTTTATGCTCCTACTTCTCTATGCCAAGGCCAATCTTGCACTTGTGGAAATCTTCCTGTTCGCGTGGCTTGAAAGATTTCATACGCATCATCATGTTGTCCCAGTCTACAATGTGAGCATCGAACTCTGGACCGTCTACACAAACGAACTTTGTTTCTCCGCCAACACTTACACGACAGCCACCGCACATTCCGGTTCCATCAATCATAATTGTGTTCAAAGAAACTGTAGTTTTTACGCCGTACTCCTTGGTTGTAGCGGCACAGAATTTCATCATGATTGGAGGTCCAATTGCAATAACTTCTGCAGGAGGACACTGGCTTTCACACATTTCCTTAACAGGAACAGTTGATACACCCTGGCGACCAGCTGAACCATCATCAGTCATAATGATAACTTCATCTGCCAAAGCCTTCATTTCATCAACATAAATCAAAAGGTCTTTATTGCGGGCACAAATTACCATGATTACCTTGTTTCCAATAGCTTTATGGGCCTGAACGATAGGATAACATGGAGCAACACCAAATCCACCACCTACTACAAGTACAGGGCGGTCATATTTTTCAATTTTTGAAGGATTTCCCAATGGACCAAGTACTGCAGGAAGCTCGTCTCCAGCTTCTTTTAAAGAAAGTTTTAAAGTAGATGCACCAACTGCCTGGAAAACAAGGGCAATCCAACCTTCTTCTGCATTTGCATCTGCAATTGTAAGAGGGATCCGTTCACCAAAATCCAAATCAACCTGAACGATAACAAACTGTCCTGCTTTGCGGTTGCGTGCAATTTCAGGAGCTTCAACTTTCATATAAAAAACACCAGCTGAAAGTTGCTTTTTTTCAATAATTTTAAACATCTTTAGTCCTTCTTAAGAAATAGGATATTAGTGTATTTTACATTATGCACCTAATCGCGTCAATTAAGCAAATAGTTAAAATAAAATACCCGAAAACCGCAAAGTCTCCGGGTAAAAAAAATCATTCAATAAAAGAATTAAATACCTACTGCAACATTTACAAATGCTCCAACACCGCCTGCATCAAATGTCTTTAAGAAACTTGAAGAAGCCAATGAAACACCTGCATCAATTGCTACAATTCGCAAACTAAAACCAAGAGCTGCTTTGTGAGCATAAATCTGATTTGTTCTTTCTGTAGAAACATCAAGAGTAAGCATTCCAATTAAAGAAAGCTGTGCTCCAATTAAGTAATCCATGTAGAAGTTTTCAGAAAAATCGCTCATGCTCATAGTTGGTTCAAAAGCATGTTTTGCAGTAAATCCAAGCATACCGTAAACCGAAAGGAAATCACCGAACGGATGTAAGTTTCCATTCACATAGAACTTGAACGGACGATTAATTTTGTAAACATCAGATCCTAAATCAACAGTATCATTGAATTTTGGAGCGTTTGCAGTTTTTGCTTCTTCACTCTGAGTTTCTTCTGTTGAATTTTCTGTTCCTTCCTGGTCTTCTGAATCGTTATTTTCGGCCTTATTGATGAAATCTTCAGCCTTAATTTTGTATTCAAACTGATATTCCATAGAAGTGCGTTTTGTAAGTTTACCAGGAACAATAGGAGCATGAATTCCAGCTCCAACTGTAAGGAACTTAAAAAGATCCAATTTGTAATCAACGCCAAGGTCAAATCCTGCAGAAGACATCATTGTAGAAGTAATGTCACTTACAAGAGAATTTGTATCGATATTTCCATCTTTTGCCAAATTTGCATTTGTATAAACAGAAAGATCAGCATTAGCGTTTACAATAAATTCTCCAGATTCTGTGTTTTTAAGAACTGCCGAAACGTTATCCGGCTGAACGTGAAGAATTGGAACAAACAAAGCAGGATGAAATACCAAAGATGTTTTCTTTGTATTCCAACCCAAATCAACCTGAGCAAAAGCAAAAACGTCGGCATTAAACTTTTTAGCAGTTAGAGTTAGTTCTTCGCCACAATTATATCCTTCGCTCAAGAAATTAAAGAAATCTTTGGAAAAAAGCAAACCAGTTGAAACTTCGGCACCAGCATTTGCACCAAACACAAGTCCTTTTGGAATATCAAGTTTAAAACCAGCTACAGGCTTTGTGTTCAAATCAATACTGAATCCGCGTTCCGGGAGTTTCTGAAAATCTTCCAAATCAATAATAATCTGGCCAGTTGGTGTAAAGAAAATATCATTCAATGTAAATGCATTGTTTGAAAAATCTACAGGTACATTTGCATAAACCTCAAAGAATCGGCTTGAAAAAAAGGCATTAGCAAAAGATGAAACCAGCAACGTACTAAAAATACAAATTACAGAAAAAAGCTTCTTCATTTTCATAGGTTAGTTCTCCTCCGATTGAGAGTCAGAATCCTTTCCACCAAATGGAATTGGAATCAAACAATCATCTTTTGTCTTAATTTTAAGCTTTGCATTCAAGCTTATGTTCATATCCCGCAAGAAATAGAAATTTCCTTTAGGAATTTTCAAACCGTAAGTTGGAACCAAAGGATTAGTTTCAAGAATATCTTTTACCGAAACTTCAAAATCATCTTTTGGAAGAGTAAAGGTTTCTTCGCGGAATTTTGTTCCTCTTGTTGTTCCGTCTACAGTTCTTTCTTTTCCATCAAGGTCAATTACAAACTGAATACCATCTGCTTTAAGTGGAATTTTTGTAATATCAAGAGTTACACCAATTGTGTCTATAGCTTCAAGATATTGTGAAATACTATCCAAGGTAGAATCTTCACCAGAACGACCAAGCAAATCTTTTTCAGAAGAATCGTTATTGTTATTCTCACCAGATTCGTTGTTTCCGTTTGCATCATCACTGTTTTCTGAATCTTTACCCATATTCATTAATGAAGCAAAATCAATATCAATTCCTTCATCGGCTGTAACATTGAATTCAAAAGGAACAACAACTACAGCAGAAATCTTGATTACAGTTGGTTCTGAATTATTTTTAAGTTCATCGAACTGAGCAGAAGTAATATCAATAGTTTCCTTATTTTCTGATGTAACTCCAAGGCTATAATCCATACACAAAACGCCATTACTATTTTTAAGCGATTTGTTTACGATTTTTGCCATTGCATCTTCTGGAATATTAACGCTGCTTGTTGTAAATACAGTTGTAAGTTCACCAGCGTCATTTGTTACAATTTCCGGCTCTTGGCAAGGAACAAGTGTGTCTGGACTGTAAGAACCATCAGTTTCTTGTTTTGCAAGGAAGTAAACTTCTGTATCATCAAGAATAACTTCCTCGTTATCTTTATCTGCAAGATATGCCTTAATTGTTCCATTAAAACTTAAGTCACCACTAAGAAGTTCCGGCAAATCACAATAAAGATAGAGAGGAACTTTTGAAAGTTCAATCTTGTCAGAGAACATCTTAAAGATTTCATTATCGCCAAGCATAGAACCAAGATTTACACCAGTATTTACGGTATCACCTTTGTTAGCAACAGAAGCATTAATACTAACTGTATTCCAGTTAAAGATTGGTTCAATCTTCATACTGATTTTATAAGGTTCCTTCGTTATGCCATCTCTCTCTATTCCATCTCTTCCGGCTTCTATATTGTAAATGGTAAGAGTGTTGTCGTCTTTGTCAAAGTTTTCAAGGTCAATTTCTGCATTAAAATCGATGGAATTAAATTCTCCAGCTCCATTTCCTAATGGGGTCGGCCAGTTTTCACCACACAAAATTTCTATTTTCTCTTCGTCCGAAACTCCAGTTTTTACTGTGTAAGTTTTTCTTTCCAAACCAAGGAAATTACTAGAAACTATAAGCTTAATATCATTTCCGTCAGGCAATGTATTTGTGTATTTAATTGCAATTCCACTTGGATCCCATTTTATACTCTTGATGTATTGCAAAACTTCAGAAGGTAATTCCTGGGTCATTGAAACAGGATCAAGTTTAAAACTATCGCTCATTACAACAACAGCTTCTGCAAGCTTTTTAATTTCAAGATCATAAGTAAACTTTGGAAGATTATCAAAAGCAATTGAACTATTATCCAAAACAATTGAAGCTGAACCAGAAATTGCAATATTATCAAATCTTAATGCCAAATCTTCCAGCTCTTTACCGTTTTCTTCATCATCTTGAGTCAATGTAATTAATTCTACATCTTCATCAAAATCATCTTTTTGAGAAAGAGTAATGTTATAATTTAGACCAAGTGACCAACCTTCCGGCTGTTCAATTCCAACTTTAATTAAACCTTCGTCAATTACACAAGACTTAATATCTGTTGCCTGAATTTCAATAACCTGATTTTGAATATCAAGTGAGATAGGCTCTTTGTACGAAACACCTTGAGCTAATTCAAGTTTACTGCCAGCTTTAACTTCGGCAAAGAAGAATTTGGCAGCTATAGTTGTTGTAAAAGATGAATAAGGATCTGATGATTCTTCTCCAAAATTTTCGAACTTAATTGAAGTTCCTGTACTATGGAATTCAAATTCATCCAAAGAAAGTTCTGCTTCTCCATTTGCAAAAACAGCTTCTTTCGTCATTCCATTTTCGGGATCTTCGGGATCTGTATATTTTACAATTACTTTTGTTCCATCTGGAATTGATTCAGTCTGAATTTGGTCACCCCACTGCTCAATTAACAGCTTTGTGGTAGGATCTAAACTGTCATAAAGAGCTGGGAATCCGTTTTTTATTTCCTGTACAGTCAATTTTCTAAAAACTATGGCACCAGTTTTGTATTTTAACAAATCAAAACCATAATCTTCGTCAAAATCAATTGTAATATCCTGTTCAGTTTCAGAAACTTTTCCGGCAAATTTTAACAAGCTATTAACTCTGTCGTTCATATCAGCAATTTGAAGAGTTTCTTCTCCAGCCTTTTTAACTTCTGGAATTGCAATTGTTTTTTCAGGAATATCCATACCTTTAAGGCTAGAAGTTAAATCAGTATTTTTGAAATACTCTGAAAAATCGAGCTTAATTTCCTGGAGCGACATTCTCATAGCCATCTGAAGTCTGTCGGCTGCATTATTTGGATTGTAAATGTACATATCCATTTTTGGTGAATTATTTTCGGAATTCTGTTCTCCAGATTCTTCACCAGAACCCATTTGATTATTCAGCATTTCTGCAATGTTAAAGTTTTTTGCAAGAAGATCTGAATCCTGTAAATCTACAACTGTAAAATTGTATTCAGCTGCAGTAGTTTTTACAGCAACGGAATTAGGCACTTTAAAATCAGAAAAATTAAAACATCCAGTTACTGTAAGAGATGCGATTGCAATTAAGCTTAGAAACTTAATTTTTTTCATATAAACAACCTCCTTATTATTATATTTAGTATTTTGTTTCATATATAAAAAACCAAACTAATTATATGCCCATTAACAAAAAAAAGCATTAACAATTACACCTTAAATAACAAATTTTTAAGGAAATTTTTATAAAAAAATCCCCGGACAGGATGAATTCAAGCCGGGGAAGTAAAACGAACAATCTCTATTTATTAAAGAATGCTGCAAACGGATTGTAAGTCATTCCAGAATCGTCGCGTGAACCTGAACGACCTGCGCGATCGTTTGAGCGGTCATTTGTGCGGTTGCCGTTTAAGTCGCGCGGTTTACCATTGGTACCGTTGTTGCTTGCACCTGCAGTTCCGCTTCCTTTTTTAACAACTACAACTCGTTTTCCAGATCCGCTTCCGCTTGTACCTGCGCCAGTTCCTTCGCGTTTTGGAGCTGATTTTGCGCCAGTTCCAATTCTGCTTGCGGCATCACTCTTAAGAGAAAGCCCGATTCTGCGGCGGTCTTTATCAAGCTGAATGATTGTAAATTCAAATACATCACCAACTTTTACAACTTCCATTGGGTCTGTTACAAAGTTGTCGCTCAATTCACTAAGGTGAACCAAACCAGTTTCGTGAAGACCAATATCAACAAAGGCACCAAAATCTACAACGTTCTTGATTTTTCCAGTAACCTTCATTCCTTCCTTCAAATCTTCAAACTGAAGAACGCCCTTCTGCATAATTGGAGCAGGGTATCCGTCACGTGGGTCGCGATTTGGTTTCTGAAGTTCTTCTACAATATCACGAACGGTTGTTACACCAATGCTATATTTTTGTGCAATTTCTTCTATTCTATCTGCTGGAACTTTCTGATTATTCTGAACCATTGGCAAAATTTCGCGGGCAGCACCGTAGTTTTCAGGATGAACCCATGTATTATCAAGAGGGTCTTCGGATTCAGCAATTTTAAGGAAGCCTGCACACTGTTCAAATGCTTTTGGACCAAGACCAGGAACTTTTTTCAAATCTTCGCGGCTCTTGATTTTTCCGTTTGCATCGCGGTAGGCAACAATTTTCTTTGCTGTAGAACCGTTAATTCCAGAAACATACTTCAAAAGTGAGTAGCTGGCTGTGTTCAAGTTTACACCAACGTTATTTACAACCGAACCAACAACTTCATCCAACTGTTCAGCAAGTTTTTTCTGATTAACGTCATGCTGGTAAAGACCAACACCAATTGCTTTAGGATCAATCTTAACAAGTTCACTAAGTGGGTCCTGAAGACGGCGTCCCATAGAAATTGCACCACGGATTGTAAGGTCCAAATCAGGGAATTCTTCGCGGGCGATGTCACTTGCAGAATAAACCGAAGCACCAGATTCATCTACAACTGTATAAACTACATCAGTGTAATTTTCGCTGATTACTTTACTTACAATTGCCTGAACTTCCTGGCTACCTGTACCGTTTCCAACTGCAACAACCTGAATGTCGTATTTATCGATTGCATCGTTAATCTGTTTATAAGAATCCTGTGGATCCTGAACCTGGAAGAACTTAAAATAACCAAGATACTTTCCAGTTTCATCAAGAGCGGCACACTTTGTACCAGTACGAATACCAGGGTCAACACCAAGTACGCGGCTTCCCTTAATTGGCTGAGTCATCAAAAGATTCTTTAAGTTTTCGCTGAAAATACCAATTCCGTGTTCATCTGCTTCATCAGTTTCGTCACTGCGGATTTCGCGAACAACTGCAGGACTAAGCAAACGTACAACTCCGTCTTCAATTGCATCTTTGTGGTACTGATTATGAATTTCAGCACGTTTCTGCAAATCTGCAACTGCTGCGTCTACATCAACGTCAATTGTAACTTCCAAAGCTCCTTCGCGTTCGCCACGGTTAATGGCAAGAATTCTGTGTGGTTTTACCTGATTAAGAGGCTCTGAGTAATCCCAGTACATCTGGTATGTAGAAACTTTCTGAGCATCTTCTTCGCTCTGACCTTCCGGAACAATTCCTTTTGTAATGATGTTACCGGTTTTCATATAAAGGTCGTGAATTTCGTCGCGGTTTGCAGTTTCCTGGCTTACGCGTTCTGCAATAATATCTTTTGCACCAGCAAGAGCATCGGCAACGGATTCAACATTGAGAGCTGGGTCTTCGTTATCAGTTTTAATGTATTTTTCAGCTTCTTTTTCACAAACGGCATCATCGTTATCGGCAAGAATAAAATCAGCAAGTGGTTCAAGACCTTTTTCTGCGGCAATCATACCACGAGTCTTCTTCTTTTTCTTGAACGGAGCCCACAAATCTTCAAGGGCAGTCATTGTTGTAGCGCTCATTGCAGCATTGTAGAGAGTTTCTGTAAGTTTTCCCTGAGCAAAAATGCCTTTTACAATTTCAAGACGGCGTTCTTCAAGATTTTTGTATGATTTAAAAAGATGATCACAGTTACGAACCTGCAATTCATCCAAGTTGTCGTGTTTTTCTTTGCGGTAACGGCTGATAAAAGGGATTGTACAACCTTCTTCAACCAAACTGATTACTGCACTTACCTGCTGAACGCGAATACTAAGCTCTTCAGCAATTTTTTTCATGATTTCGACTTCATTAACAACTAATGCGTCAATTTGTTCCTGTGTAAATTCCATGTTAAATACTGCTGCCCGAAAAATCAATGAAGAAATTTTCAGACAGTTCCTTCCTTTTTCAAAATTTAGTGAAAGTCATTTTATGAGATTTTAGAACTGGTGTAAATAGATTTTGAAGGCTTTTATAACCTTAACAATAATAATGATGATTTTAAAACGCACTACACGGAAGAAAATTTTTAAAGTTCGTCTATTTCGCCATAAAAGTTGCCTTCACTTTCCATGCGTTTTTCGGCGTTTTCAAAAAGTTGATTTAAAATTGCAGTGGTATTTGAAGACATTAACTGATAAACACTCGGTGTAAGAAGCTGACGCAATCGTTCATCCAATCCGTTAGTTCCAGTCTGAGAAACAAAAGAAAAAACGTAAAGTGTCTGGCCATTTACAGGACGTTCCATAATAAGAATTGCATCAGATCTGAAAAGGAAACCGCAAATATTAAAATGAATATCCGTAATTTTTTCGTAAAGCTGAACCTGCAACTTTCCATTTGGATAAATAAACGAGAAATGAGAAAGACTTATATCCTGCAAAGTTGATGTATGCTGCTGACCGTTAAGCGCAAACATAAAAGTACAAGATTTATTACAAACCGCGCGAATTGTTTTTCGTCTTCCCTGTGCCTGATTTGCAAAAAGAAGATTCTGAATAATTATAAAGTTTGTTCCTTTCTGGTATTCAAGTTGAACTGCACCACAAGTAATTCCAATTTCCATAAGATACTTGCGTTCAATTTTGGCTTTATCATCTTTTGACTGGCGCTTTGTATACATAACACCAATAAGAACACTGCCACTATATTGCTGATGCAGCTGCATAATATATTTGGGCCAGAAAATATCACCAATTGTTGCATCGATATTAAAAAATAAAATACAGTCTTTGAAGATTGAAATAATAATTTCTATTTTCTTTTCGAGAGGAAGTTTTTTATCATTCTCTATAAAATAACATTCATACCCCATCGCAAAATATTCTTCAAGAAAATTTTCGGGAAAGCGAGAACGATCTGGAGCTATAAAGAATGTTTTTCTTCCTGTAACGATTTCATTAAGCGAAATAGCCAAATTTACCTCTTAGTGTTCGTTTAATATTATAACTTGAAATCTAATAAAAGAAAATAAATTCTGTAGTGTCGATTTTTTCTAAATTTTAGATAAAGTGATGAATTTCGTGATGTTCAACCATCTTTGTCTTAACTGCAACAATATAACTTCCAAACATTGCAGTTACAGTATCCAAAATTGAAGCAAATGAACACAAAATTAATGCGGCAGGTTTAAGCAAAAGGAAGCTTGTTTCAAAACCTTTTCCGTATTTTTCGCAAATAATTGTAATAAGAATAAATGCACCGCCAGAAGGAATTCCCCCCAAAAGGAATGATAATCCAAACGAAAGCAGGAACAACCAGATTACATCATTTGCAGAAATTGGAAGACTTGAATAAGAACGCCAAATCAAAACAAAACTAATTGCACAAACTAAAGATGAACCGCCGCGAGAAAAAATTGAAAATAGCGGATAAGTAAATCCTCCACAACGACGACGAATTCCAAGACTTTCTTTACCATGACGAATATTTAATGGAAGAGAAAGATTTGAATCACCACTTACAAACGAAAGAATCATTGGTGCAATAGAAGCGTACAAAATTTTGTATGGACGTGGATCGTGGCAAAGGTAACGTACAATCAGCGGATAAATAATTCCTGCAATAATTACAAAATCACACAAAAGCATGATGATTACCGGAGTATAAATTCCTGTTGCAAAAACTTCGCGGAAAGTAATCATCCAATTGCACATAATTGAAACCAAAAGAACCGACATAATTTCTGTAAAGAAAACTGCTATATTATAGAACAATTTTGAAAGTGAATCGGCAAGACTGAAAACCGGTTTGAATACATTCTGTTCAGAAGCACTTTCCCAACCAATTAATCCGCCAAAAAGGAACGGAACAAGCAGGAACGAACCTTCTTTTAATGCGTCGAATGCAGAATTTGGGAAAAGAGAAAGAATTATACTTTTTACATCTATATTGTAGTTTTCTGTTGCAACATCAACTGTAATAGGAATTCGCGGAAGCTTTACAATAAGGATTGAAGCTATACCAATGAGCGTAAACATGAATGCAGAAATGATGATAATTGCAAAAGTCCAGAGTGAAGTTTTTAAAAGCAACTTAGAAAGACGAAGCTTATTGATTGCAACGACTGCTGTAGAAAAAACAATTGGAACTACAAAATAACGTCCAAATCGGATGAACAAATCAGTAAGAAATGTAAGCACATCGCTGGCTGTAGAATTATTTAAAGGCAAAATAAATGCGGCTGTTACACCAAGAATTACGCCAAGAAGATATTTAATCCATACTTTCATAATTTCAAATTATATCATAGTCTGGAATGTAGAGCAAACGCATTATATAAAGTCCTTACTTAAAAAAATCGCTTCCAGTCAAAGAACAGATTTCAAAACCGCCCGAATATTCGGGCTACATGGCTTGAGTGCCTTGAAACTATTGCAGTTTGCCGCAAAAGCGGCAACGTATATAGTTCCAAGGCAAACTGGCGTGTAGCAGGTGAACCTGCG
>JAILCM010000325.1 GCA_024680155.1 Treponema sp. | reverse complement strand
AATGTTGTAACTTATCTTTCTAGAGGCAATCTTTCTGCCGGAAACCACAAATTTACTTGGAATGGAAAAAATCAATCTGGTTCGGCTGTAGCTCGTGGAATGTATTTTGTTCGTGTAATTGGCAATGGTTTTGATGAAACTCGCAAGGTAATGGTAGTAAAGTAGAAGGTGCGGGCGCAAATAACTTGTAACATAATTTGTGCTGGCAGTTGCTCCATGCAACAAAATTTCATATAATATAAACGTGGATTATATTGAAAACAGACTGAATACGCGATATTCAGAATTAGGAAGAGTTTTCTCAACAGAACTTTGTGCTTTGCCTGGTATTCTTGATAATATTAGTATTGAAGGCTGTCAGGTCCATTTTCCTGTTCCGGTTGTTGCAGATTTGGATAATGAATATAAATTAAGAATCCAGCTTTCACGCAATCCAGATGAATCACCTATGCAGCTTTTGTGTAAACCTATTTGGGTAAACGAAAACGGCGGAACTACCTATTTAGGTTTTCAGATTCTTTATTCCCCTGATGATTTGCGACTTAGAGAAATGATTGCGGAATTGGAACGCATTTCAAAACAGGATATTCCCGAAATTATTTAATTTATGAGTACAAAAATTACCCCTCTAAATGGCATTGCTTTTTTATCTTTCCCGGAACAGATTGAACTTTTACGCTCCGAATTGCGCGGACACTTTAATTTTACAAAGACTCCAAATCAGGTTTACGGCGAACTTTTGTATTTTGAAACAAGTGATTTTTTTTGCGGAAACAAAGCGGAAAATCAAAACGAACAAACGTCGGCTAGTGCTGTAGAGCTTCCTTATTGGGCACGAACTGCAATGCTCGAACCGTTCATCCTAAAGTTTGATTCTATTGGCGAGGCAGCGGGCGAACTTAAAAAAATCCAGAGAAATTGGGCACCTTACCAGTTTACGTGTTTTCGCCGTGCAGAACTTATTCAGGAAAAGCTTCCTTATATAAACTTAAAGCCTCGGAAATTTCCGCTTACAATTCCTCAGTCGCCAATCGGGCTTTACACTTTAATTGATGAACATACTTTGATTGCTTCTGCAAAAACTTCATCCTTTTTGCCTGCAGGAACGCTTAATTTTGTAGAAGACCACGAAAATCCGCCAAGCCGCGCCTACTTAAAGATTCAGGAATCTCTTACAATGGCAAATCTCTTTTTTGGAGTAGACCTTCCCGGCGAAAACTCCCGTTGTTTTGAAGCAGGAGCCTGCCCCGGTGGATGGACCTGGGTTTTAGTAAATCTTGGTTCCAAAGTTTTTGCCGTAGACCGCGCAGAACTTGCCCCAGAACTGATGAAAAATCCACTTGTAACTTTCCAGGCTCACGATGCCTTTACCCTAAAACCAGAAGAAATTGGCGACGTAGACTGGATTTTCAGCGATGTAATCTGCTACCCAGAACGACTCTTGGAATGGATAAAAATGTGGCTTGCAACCGGTCGCATAAAAAACATGATTTGTACCATAAAAATGCAGGGTGAAATCAACTGGCCTTTAATCTCCGAGTTTGCCGCAATCCCCGATTCCAAGATTGTGCATCTGAATTATAACAAGCACGAACTTACCTGGATTCATTGCGAAAAATAAGCTGAATTCGCGACGCCTGAGCGTGGAGTTACTGTGGGCCGTCAGATTAAATTGTAAATAAACATGGATTCTGCCCACAGTTGCAGTTTTGAAAATCAAAACTGCTTTCATTTTTACACGGCCGTAGGTAAGCCACGGAAGGCGAATTGCAGTTAAGACTTGCGCCAATCCTGCCGAAAATATTACTATGGCTGGCAATAGTTACGAAAAGCCCGATTTTTGGTCGCAGAAAGCATTTTCTGAAGGGTACCCGGCACGTTCGGTGTACAAACTCAAGGAAATTGACGAAAAATTCGGGATGATTAAAAAAAATTACACTGTTCTTGATTTGGGAGCGGCTCCTGGAAGCTGGACAACTTTTCTTCTCCGCAAAATGGAAGGCAGCGGTAAAGTTGTTTCCTGTGATTTAAATGAACTTTCCAAAGATGTAAAAGGCGAAAATCTTACTTTTTTGCAGGGAGATTTGAACGCGCCAGAAATTCGTAACCAGATAAAAGCTCTTGGCCCTTACGACCTTGTTGTGTGCGATGCTGCTCCAAAAACAACCGGAAATCGTACTGTAGATACGGCCCGTTCTGAACAGCTTGTAGAAATGGCAGTCTGGTATGCGCAAACAATGCTTAAACAGGGCGGAAACTTTGCGGTTAAGATTTTCCAGAATGGGGATCAGCAGAAAATCTTAAAAAGTATGAGGGAGATTTTTACTCAGGCAAAGGGCTTTAAACCCGAAGCTTGCCGTGCAGAATCTTTTGAAACATATTTAATCGGAATAAAGAAAAAGTAGTGGGATTTTTCAAAACTAAAAAAATTGGCAAACCCAATATTTTTAAATTTGCAAAAAGGTAAAATTATGACTAAAATATATCAAAAGTTAAAAATGGTTTTTTGTACGATTTTTAAGACCCGTATTTCGCAAATTCTCGTTGCTTCTGTATTTTGTTTTGCAGTTGGAGTTGGCTGTGCAGTTTTGTGTGCCGCTTCAATTAATGCTTTTGCAGAAAAAACTGTAAATACAACTGGTGTGGGTGGTTATGATGCCGTTGGTGCTTCTGATATTTCTGGTGATGAAGCCCTTATTGCTGATCTTGAACGCTCGGAACTTGGGGAAGACGGTTCTGTGATGACGGGCAGTGTAAATACAACTTTACTTTTGGATGAAACTGCAGAAAACTCTGAAAATGCCGAATCAGATGCGATGAATGCGTTTTTTAATCCAGATGCAATTACTTATCAGACTTACCGCGTAAAATCTGGCGATATGATTGGAATTATTGCCGAAAAATACGATGTTACTCAGGATACAATTATCAGTGTTAATAATATAAAACAGTCGCGTCTTATTCAGGTTGGTCAGTATTTAAAGATTCCGTCGCTTCCAGGAATTATTTACACTGTAAAAGAAAACGGCGAAACTCCCGAAACAATTGCAAAAAAATACAAAGTTGATGCCGAAAAATGCGCGTCAGCAAATTCTGTTGCAATTGAAGCGTCTTTTAATGCAGGAACTTCAGTTTTTGTACCGGATGCCGAACTTGACTGGATGACTCGTCAGGAAATTAACGGTGATTTATTCAAAAAGCCGCTCCATACAAGGTATTGGCTTTCTTCTTCTTATGGCTGGCGTGATTCTCCATTTAATTCAGGAAAACGTACATTCCACGGCGGAATTGATATGGCTGTTGGAACTGGTACTCCAATTTACGCGGCTCTTGACGGAAAAGTTACCGCAACTGGTTATAATGCAACTTACGGAAATTACGTGATTGTTTCTCATCATTCTGGATATAAAACTTTGTACGGTCATATGAGCAAAATCACCTGTAAAAAAGGCAACTTTGTTTACACAACTACAAAAATTGGCGAAGTTGGCAGCACAGGAATGAGTACCGGTCCGCATTTGCATTTTACGGTTTACAAAAACGGCAAAAGCATGAACCCGATGACAGTTTTAAACTAAAAGTTTCCGCAGTCATTCCAACGCACCAGTACTCGCAGAATAAATTTGCACATCTTACTAGAAACTTCTGTTATAATTGTTCTGTTTAGAAATTTCGTCGGTTATATTTGTACACAGAGGTTTTACCATGATTAAAAAAATTGTATCTTCAATTCTGTCGGCGGCATTTTTTGCTGCGGCACTTTCTGCTGTTGAATTAGTTCCTACTACAGAACTTTTGGCGGCATATCTTGAGCGTGACAGAGAGCTTCAATCTGCTGCAATAGATTACGAAAAGTCCTTACTTTCTTATCAAAGTGCTCAAATCGAAAACGGTTTTGACATAACACTTTCTACAGGAAGAATGGTTTTTAGGAAAAACGACGATGGAAGTTCTTTTACGGTAAGTCCTTCGGTAAAGGCAAGTGTTCCACAGGCAGCAAATCTTGGAATTCAGCTTTCGGGCGATGTCAGCATTACAGAAGCAAAAACTTCCGCAGATGATATAAGTCTTGGACTTTCGTTAGACATAATTTCTTCATCAGCTTTAAAACGACAAATTTCTTTGTTAAAAGCTGAACGTTCAGTTTTGGAAGCAAAGCGAAAAGTTGAATCAACCGCACTTTCAAAGGAAAAAGAATTTTATCAGTCTTTAAAAAGTCTTATCACCCAAATTTCGACAATCATTTCAAAAGAAAAGGATTTGTACAGCGATAAAATCAGTTTTGAAAAAATAAAAGCACAGGGCTATTCAAAAACTTCATCTTCTTACAGACGCGCAGAACTTACAGTTACAACCGATGAACACGATATAGAAAAATTAGTTCACACATTAAAAAATGACTACAAAATCTTCTATATTAAATGCGGACAGCGGCTTGAACTTGATGATGAACTTGATTTTATGAGCCTTGTGCCATCAGACATTCCGGAAGTTGAAGCTGCAAATATCCATTCGTTTAATCCAAATGCGTACACAAAAACCGAAAGCGCAGTTTGGACAAATAAAATTAATTCAATGACGCGCGAATCAAACAAAAATTTTACACTTGCTGCAACCGGCGGATTTACGTATAACAATTCTTCTACTAATTCAAACACTGTAAATGTTGGACTTGCTTCTACAATTGGTGGAGTTACAGTTTCTCCGACCGTTAGTTTTCCAGTTGGAACCGATTCATTTAGTCCAAGCGTTAGTCTGGAAGCAAGTGTTTCGCCAAATACGTTCAAGAAGAATTCAATTACTAAAAAAACGTATGAACTTGAAGAAGAACAGGAAAAAATGAACATTAGAAATGCAAAGATTGCTTTTGCGGATGAAATTACGGCGCAGGAACTTGAACTTTCTAGCATTCTTTGGGAACGAACTTCCAACGAAGAAAATCTTTCTATGTATCAGAGTCTGGAAACTGATCTTGCGCAGTGGTATGAACAGGGAATTGTAACTCAGAGTGAATATCTTTCTGCAAAAGTTAACCGCCAGAAATGTTCTGTTACAAAAATCACGAATCTTATAGAAATGATTTTGTTTAATGATGAAGTAAATTCGCTTTTTGTAAGTGATTTGAAAAATGAACCTTTTGTGCGCCCGGAAAGAGGTGATAAAATAGAAAACTAAACAATCAAAGCGTTAATAAATCAAGGCATAAAATGCAGGTAAAGCTAAAAATTGCCTGCGCAATTTTTTTAACGCTTTGCTATAGAACAACGGCCGCCAGCGGCCTTACACAGGAGAAGAAATATAATGGCAAAGAAAAAAGCTTTAAAAATTGTGATTATTATTGTTGTGGCTTGCGCAGTGATTGCAGGCGGGCTTATTGGTTTGAGGGCATTTTTATCAAGAAGCACGGATGAAAATGTTGTGTACCGCGTAAACAAAGAGCGTTACGAAAATATAATTGAAATTTCGGGAACGGTTGCGGCGGCTCAGGAACAGACTTTGCAGGCACTTTCTGATGGAACTGTCGTTGGTGTTTACGTAAAAGCTGGCGATCATGTTAAAAAGGGTGATGTAATCCTTCTTTTGGATGATACAACCCAGCAGTACAACCTTGCAAAACATGATTACGACATGGCAACTACAAGAATTACTGGTTCTGCACGTGAATTAAAACTTATGGAAACTCAGCGACTTGCTCTTGTTCAAAAAATTGAAGACAGAAAAGTTGTTGCAACCTTTGACGGAGTAATTGCAGATTTGGATGTTGCTTATGGAGATTCTCTTGAAGCAAAAGATTCGGTTGGTACTCTGGTAAATATTGATTATCTTACTGCCGAAGTTGAAGTTGCCGAAACTGATGTTGCAAAACTTGAAAAAGGTCAGAAAGTTGAACTTAAATTTTCAGCTGATGAAAGTCAGACTGTTTACGGTTATGTAGAAAGCTGGCCAACAATTGGTGAAATTACAAGCCGCGGTGCAACAATTGTAAAAGTAAAAATCCGCATAGATGAATATCCTTCTATCATTTTACCGAATTTCTCGTTTACAGGAAAAATTCAGCTGGAAGAGCCTGTCGATAATATTGTAGTTGAACGTTATGCAATCGGTTATGAAGATAAAAAGCCTTATGTTGTTCTTGCTAAGACCGGTGAAAAAGTTTTTGTAAAAGTAATGCCTTATGGTAAAGAAAATGTAAAAATTCTTGAAGGTTTGAGTGGCGGCGAACTTCTTTTGCAGCAGACAAAGCCTTCTAAATCTGGTCAGAAAAAAACTCAGAACTCAAAAACTGGAAATAATATGCCGGGTGGAATGGGCGGTATGGGTGCAGGCGGATTTGGACCTCCGCCGATGTAATAAACATTTTTATTGATGTGAAATTGTCATTATCGATGTGAAAATGTCATTATCGGGCTTGACCCGATAATCAAACAGGTGAATTTTTATGGAAAACGTAGTTGAACTTTCAAATGTAGTAAAAACATATATTATGGGCGAAAATCAGGTTCAGGCATTGCGTGGTGTAAGTTTTGCAATTGAGCAGGGGGAATTTCTTTCTATAATGGGACCATCTGGTTCAGGAAAATCTACCTGCATGAATATGATTGGCTGTCTTGACCGCCCGACCAGCGGAATTGTAAAGATAAACGGCAAAGAAACTGCAAAAATGAACGAAAAAGAACTTGCGGTTTTGCGAAATAAGACTGTAGGATTTGTGTTTCAGCAGTATCATCTTATACCGGCAATGAATGTTGTTGAAAATGTAATGCTTCCTTTAAAGTATCAGCGGGTGGAAAAATCTCTTCGTTACGAAAAAGCCTGTGCCGCTTTGGAAGCAGTTGGACTTGCAGATCGAATGAATCACCGGCCGCATGAACTTTCGGGTGGACAGAAACAGCGCGTTGCAATTGCTAGAGCCATGGTAACTTCGCCAAAAATCTTACTTGCCGATGAACCAACTGGTGCTTTGGACACAAAAACTGGAGCTCAAGTAATGGAAATGTTCCGTAAAATCAATTCAGAGCAGGGTACAACAATCATCATTGTAACTCACGATCCTGGAATCGGTGCTTCAACAAAACGCTGCATCAGAATTCTGGACGGACAAATTGTAGATGGAGCTGCAACAACCGGCGCGGGGGCTGTACCGACGTCACAAGGAGGCAATTAATGTGGGAAGACTTTTTAAATGCACTTAATAATTTTCGCCGCAATAAAACCCGAACTTTTTTGTCTCTTCTTGGTGTAATAATCGGTGTTGCTTCGGTAATCGTAATTACAAGTATGGGCAGCAGTTCTACAAAACAGGTCGAAGATACTTTTGGAACCGCCGGTCTTGATGTTGTAAGCATTACAGCTGGTTTTCGTCGTCGCCGTCGTGAAGCTGTCGGTCTTGTTTTTGATGAATCGTTCCGAGAAAAACTTTTTGACAATGTAGAAGACATAAAAAAAATCTGGTACAAAAACAATCTGAGTGCAACACTAACTTACGGCGAAACTTCTTCTACAAGCAGCTGTACCGCAGTAGAAACCGGTTATCTTGAAATGTACAACATGGAACTTGAAAAAGGCAGTTTTTTTAGTGTAACCGACAATGAAGAAGGAACTCAAAAAATCATCCTTAGTCACGATACTGCAGAAACATTCTTCCCGGATGGAGATGCAATCGGCAAAAAAATAATGCTTGTTGCAAGTAAAGTTACGTTCGGTTTTGAAGTAATAGGTGTTCTGAAAGAACAAAGCACTGGAATGGAAAACGGAGCAGCCTATATTCCACGCGGATTCTACGCAAAAAAAATCAAACCGAATCCCGAAGCCGATACAATCATGGTTCAGGCGGAATCTCCCGAAAAAGCAGTTGCTCTTGTTGATGTTATAACCGAATATTGTACCGAACTTACAGGCACCGAATATTCTGTAAACGTTACTTCAATGCAGTCCATGCTCAATCAGATGAGTCAGATTACAAGTACAATGAGCATAATGTTAGCGGCAATTGCGGCAATTTCACTTCTGGTTGGCGGTATTGGAATCATGAATATTATGATTGTAACCGTAACCGAGCGCAAACAGGAAATTGGAATCCGTAAGGCTTTAGGCGCTTCTCCGGCAGATATTCGTCAGCAATTTTTGGTAGAATCGGCAAGTATTACGCTCATCGGCGGTATTTTGGGCATTATTTTTGGAGTAGTAATTTCTCTGGCGGTTGAATACGTTCAGAAGCAGTCGTATATTGTAAACTGGCAGGCCTGTGGAATTGCGTTTGTGTTCTCGGTTTTTGTAGGAATCTTCTTTGGTCTAAACCCCGCAAGCCGAGCCGCAAAACTTGACCCAGTAATTGCACTTGCAGGAGAGTAGCGAGGAAAAACGCAACCTTTATAAAAGGTTTCATTTTTCCCCGCGCCCCTTTTCTGCTTCCAAAACATTACGCATCAATAACCATCACTCATTTCGCGGTTGGCATCTTTCTTGCAAAGTTCATCGTATACAAGAGAACGTTTGCGCAGTTCTTCTTTAAGCGGTTTTGGGTAAGGCATGTTTCTCCAGAAAATTCCGCGAACATCCTTATCCAGGCGCTGAACTCCAGTAGATTCCTTTGTCATCCACAAAATATAATCTTCAATAAAGAATTCCTTTACGTCGCCCTTTAATTTCATCTGGTCAAAGTGCTGGTAATATTGTCCGGTAAGACCTTCTTCCATCCAATAGTACGAAGCTTTTTCCTTTGCAACCTGCCATCGCAAATCAGCTACGGCAGTAAGAACGGCAATTGTAAGGTCGCGCGGGTACATTGGAACAACAATACGTCCACGGCTTGTTACGCGGTTGTAGCGGTCAAAAGGTTCCCAACAGAATCCTCGGTCACCGTAAGTTGGTACCAAAAGAACGTAAGGAACAATTCTGTTTGGAACATTTTTATGAACGCGGTGGAAAACTCCCGGATCAATTGATTCAATCCAGCGCAAAATTTCAATTACATTTTCGCGAGTTCCAGTTCCTTTTTCGGTACAATGGTAGAATTCTCGGGTAAAAAGCGGGAACTGGTTTCCACGGCGGCCAATTGTCATTTTTGCCATCTGACGAATTGTTTCAAATTCAATTTTTACTGCACCTTCATCCGCTTGAACAGGCATTCCGCCGCCTTCCTGAATCTTAGAACTTACGCTATCGTACAAAGAATGTGCTTCCTGGTATTCGTTAAGAGCTTTTGTAAGTTCCTTGTCGTTTTTAGAAATTCCATGCAAGGTTTCGGTAATTTCGGAAAAAAGTTTACGCTGAAAGTCGGTAAGTCCTGCAGTATGAGGTGCAAGTCCAAGAATCGGCTGATGTTCGCAAAGTGCTTCAACTTTATCTTTAAGATTGTGTTCAAGCATGTTGCGTTCATTTTCTTTAATTCCAAGCATATTTTCGGCACTTTGAAGTTTTCCAGAATGTTTAGACTGCAACTGTATAAGTTTTGACTGTTCAACGGTATTTGCTTCTTCGGCTGTAAGATTTTTCTGTGGCTGACGTTTTTCATCAGTCATGGAATTTTTCATTTTTCCAGAAGCAATTTCGGCAAACCATTCATCCGTGTAAAGAATTGGCTCTCCAGTTTTGTTTTCTTTGATTATTTTTGAAAAGAATTCCTTTTGTTCAGCCTTAAAAAGTGAAGGTAAAAGAACACCAAAACGAACAAGCATTCTTTTTGGTTCAGGAATCGATTTATCTGCCATTTTAGATGCTAGTCCGCGCAAAAGTTCCCAATATGCTGTTACAATTTGCTGGCGGTAAACGGCACGGTCTTTTGCATCCTGGCAGGTAAGATATTTAGAAAGCAACTGATGAACGCGCTGAGCCGAAGCATTTTCGCCTGTTAGTACAATTTTATAATATTTTGGGTCACTATAAACTGTACTTGGCTTATCATTAGTTAGTTTTTCAACTTTTGCAAATTCGGTTTTACTTAAATCAACATCATGAATTGAACGGTTTATTGGACCAGAATCCAAACCTTTCATCAAATCTTTTTTAGTGATGTTCAAAGTGGAATCCGGAATATTTTCAATTTCTTCTATTATACTGTTTTCTTCGTTATTCGCTTCTGCGTTAGAAAGCAAAGCTGCAATCTCCGGATCCAAATCAATATCTGCCATAAAAGCTCCCTGTAAAAGTATAAACTAATGCAAGAATATTATAACATAAAATTGTGTATTTTGCAGTAAGAAATCATAAGAAAAATAAACTTTGCAATAAAAATGAGTCCTAATCTGGAAATCTAAAATTTTCTAAAATCCGAATAAATTAGAAATGTACGAACGCCGAAAATAGATTATAATTGTTAATAATATTCATTCAAAGTTTTATGGAGGAAAATTTTATGAAAAAGAATTTAAAAATAGGTGCATTAGCAGTTCTTTCTGCATTTATTGCATTCTCTTTCTTTTCATGTGAAGGTCTTTTAGGTGGAAAGACTAGAACTGATTCAAAACTGGAAGTTAATTTTAGTGCGACTGGTGATACAACTTCGACTACCAGAAAAGTTACTATGACTGCTCCTGACAAATATGACAGTCTTGATGTTTATATTGTGTATACAACAGATGGAACTGAACCAGGAATAGAGTTTAATAAAGATGCTTATACTGCGGCAAGTTTGGAAGGTGATGCAAATATTGTTGAATATATAGATTACGGTTCTGCAATTCTTTACAAAGAACCAGTTTCATTTTCTAGTTCAGCAATAATAAAAGCAATTGCTTTTTATGTAAAAAATGAAACTGTTTACAAAGGTACTCTTAGCGAATATGAATTAACAGTAAAAGCAACTCAAACTGATTCTATTAAAGATACAGGAACTGTTAGTGGAATTTTTGATTTTAATCTTGCAACAACGGGTAATACAAATGCAACTCATTATTATGATACTTCTTCATCTAACTTGTTTAAGTGGGGTGAATATGAGCATTGTTATTACCAGATTCAGTTTACTGTAAAACAGAAGGGAAAGGGAAAATGGTACTTATATGTTCGCCAGCTTGGAAATGCTAGCCCTATGAAAAACTCAACAGGTGATACTGCTTTTGTTGCTTTTGGAGATTATACAGGCCATTGTTTTGATGATTACAGTAAGATTGATGGTATTGTTGCTGGTGATATAGTTCTAAGTTGTACTGCAGGAGCTAAGAGCTATGAAGGCACAGTTTCAATTTCTAAGGATGGAAGTGCTTCTGGTTTTTCTATGAAAGTTAATGGAACTTACGGATCTGCTATTTCTGTAGGTGACGAAAAATAACTTCCATTCATAAAGAAAGCAATTTTTGTTAAAAAAAAGATTCTCGTGTTTGCACGAGAATCTTTTTTTATGGGAAAACTTTATTTCAAGTTTACCATAGATTTATCATAATCTGTTGGTGGAACGTATCCCATCAAAGTCATCACAACTCTATTTAAGATTAATCATACTTGCATCATAATCTTTTGGAGGCATATAGCCCATGAGTTCAATCAATGTGCTAGGCCAAGAAGAAATTCCAAGTCCGTCGTTCAACTTAGTGTTGTCATATTCACCCTTGTATTCTGGGTCATAGATAATACCTGGAACTGGGTTCAATGAGTGAGATGTCTTTGCTTTTGGTTCGCCAGAAGCCTTGTCCATCTTTACGCTGCCGTCTTTTGCGTGCTCGTACATATCGTCTGAGTTTCCGTGGTCAGCTGTAAGACAGAGAATACCACCAGCTTCGTCAATTGCAGCCTTAAGGCGTCCGAGCTGAAGGTCCATTCCTTCCATAGAACAAACTACAGCATTGAATACACCAGTGTGTCCAACCATATCACCGTTAGGGTAGTTCAAGCGGATGTGGTCATATTTTCCAGATTTGATAGCTTCGATTACTTTGTCTGTAATTTCTGCACATTTCATCCATGGGCGCTGTTCAAATGGAACTACGTCTGATGGAACTTCGATGTAGTCTTCGAGTTTTTCGTCGAACTTACCCTGTTTATTTCCGTTGAAGAAGTATGTAACGTGTCCGTACTTCTGTGTTTCAGAAATTGCAAGAAGTTTTACGCCAGTTTTTGTAAGATATTCACCCATTGTGCGGTCAATGCTTGGTGGGTTTACAAGGTACTGAGCTGGAACGTGAGCGTCTCCGTCGTATTCCATCATTCCGGCATATTCAACAGAAGGAACGCGTACGCGGTCGAATGGAAGATCTCCGCCTTTTGGAGTTTCGAATGCGCGTGTCATTTCAAGGGCACGGTCACCGCGGAAGTTGAAGTAGATAACTGAGTCACCGTCTTCAATAGTTCCAACAGCCTTTCCGTCTTTTGCAATTACAAATTCGTGCATATCCTGGTCGAGTACGCCTGGAACTTCGGCACGGTATGTTTCAATTGCTTTTGTTGCAGATTCAAACTTGCGTCCTTCACCAAGAACATGAGCTTTCCATCCGCGTTCTACCATGCTCCAGTCTGCATTGTAGCGGTCCATAGTCATGTACATACGTCCACCACCAGAAGCAATCTGATAGTCAACGCCGCTAAATCCAGCGAGAAATTCTTCAAGTGGAGTGATGTAGTTCAAAGCAGAAGTTGGGTCAACGTCACGACCATCAAGCAAAGCGTGTACGCGAAGTTTTTTTACTCCATCCTTAGAAGCCTGAGTAATCATTGCTTTAAGGTGGTCAATGTGAGAGTGAACGTTTCCGTCTGAAACAAGACCGATAAAGTGCAAAGTTGAGTTCTTATCATTTACGTTTTTAACAAGTTTCTTCCATGTGTCAGCAGCGAACATAGAACCGTTAGCAATGCTTTCTCCAACAAGTTTAGCACCCTGAGCAAAAACACGACCACAACCCATAGCATTGTGACCAACTTCAGAGTTACCCATATCATCATCACTTGGAAGACCAACTGCAGTTCCGTGAGCTTTAAGCTGTGTGTGAGGGCAGTTCTTTGTAAACCAGTCCAAATACTTCATTTTAGAAGCTTTAACTGCATCACCTTCTTCATATTTACCATATCCAACGCCATCCATAATAACAAGGACAACCGGACCACGACGACCCTTCCAATTAGGGTTCTTTTCCAATGCGTGCATTGTGTCTGCCATATATATTTCTCCTATAAAATACACATTTCTTTCAATAATATAATGAAAATTGTGATTTTTTACAACGA
>JAILCM010000272.1 GCA_024680155.1 Treponema sp. | reverse complement strand
TATTTTTAAGCGTGGAGCTGCCGTTCAGTTTGTACCAACTACCCTTCTTGCCATGGTAGACGCTTCAATTGGTGGAAAAACCGGTTGTGATTTTAATAACTACAAAAACATGATTGGAACTTTCTTCCCGGCACAAAAATTGTATTACTGGCCGGAATTCGTACAGTTCCTTCCAGACAATCAGTACCGTTCTGGACTTGCAGAAGCATTAAAAACTGGAATTTTATACAGCGAAGAACTTTTTAACATTTTCAAGAATGAAGCAGAAAAAATTACAGCCCGCGACAAAGACATTCTTGAACAGATAATAAAAGTTTGTGTAAAAGCAAAAGCCAGTGTTGTTGAACAGGATTTTACTGAACAGGGAATTCGCGCTTTCTTGAACCTTGGTCACACCTTCGGACATGCACTTGAATCAATTGCAGGACTTGGAGCAATGACTCACGGAGACGCAGTTGCATGGGGAATTGGACGTGCTGTAACTTTGAGCTTTAAAAAGGAATATTGCCGCGAAACTTACAAAAACGAAATACTTGAAATTCTTGAAAAGTATGGCTGGGAAACAAACGCAGTTCCTCCAATTGTACGTGGCGGCGGAATTGGTGAAAGATTTTTAAACGTAATGCACAAAGACAAAAAAAATCTTGCCGAAAAAGTTCGCGTAATAATTACAAAAGGAATTGGCGAAACCGTAATAGAAGAAGTTTCGGATGCAGAAATCCTTTCTGTATTGAAATAATCATTTTCGCCGGATAAAACATAAAAATCGGATAAAACGAGCAATTATAATGAATAACAAAGAACACTATTTTGACTGGGCTGCAACAAGTCCTGCTGACGAAGATATTTTAAAAGAATCTCTTGAACTTACATTAGAAAACTGGGGAAATCCTTCAAGTGCGCATCAAATTGGAAAAAACGCACGAACAGTATTGGAACAAGCCCGTGAACGCGCCGCAAAAGCTCTTGAAGTAAAACCTGAAAATATTTATTTTACTTCCGGCGGAACAGAAAGTGACCAGATTCCTTTACTTTCGGTATTAAATAAAAACTCAAAAGGAAAGGTTCTTATAAGTTCAATTGAACATCCAGCTGTGCGTGAACAGGCTCTTGCAATGAAAAAATGCGGCTGGAATATCGTTCAAATTCCGGCAGACAAAAACGGAATCATTACGCCAGAAGCAGTAACGGCCCTTCTTACTCCAGATACAATGCTTGTTACAGTAATGGCAGTAAACAACGAAACAGGTTCAATTCAGCCAATTTATAAAATTGCGGACGCCATTACAGAATGGTCGCAGGGCAAACGTAAACCTAAATTTCACGTGGATTGCGTGCAGGCTGCAGGAAAAATTCCGCTAAACCTTTCTTACAAAGGAATTGACAGCGCGGCATTCAGCGCTCATAAAATCTGCGGCCCTCGTGGAATCGGCATTTTGTATTTAAAAGACCCGCTTGAAGCATTTTTAAAAGGTGGCGGTCAGGAAAAAGGAATCCGCAGTGGAACTGAAAACGTATTTGGTGCAGTTGCCTTTAGTAAATGCCTTGAACGTTATTTTATAAAAGAATCAAATCCGACTGCTTTTACAAATTATACAGAACAAAAAGACGAAACAATCAGCTTTGTAAAAGAACTTTCAGAACTTACAGGATGCACAATTGTTCCTCCAGGTCGTCTTGAAAATCCGGAACTTTTTTCTCCTTATGTAGTACAGGCAGGTTTTAAGAATATTCCAGGAAACGTAATGCTACGCGCTCTGGATGCGAAGGGATTTTTCATCTCTACAGGAAGTGCCTGTTCAACTAAGAAAAACAGCCGCCCGGTTCTGGAAGCAATGCACGTTCCAGCCGATTTACGCGAAACATCAGTAAGATTCAGTTTTGGCCCTCATACAACAAAAAAAGCCATTCAGGAATTACTGCAAGCCGTAAAAGAAGTAGTAGAAGCATTTTATTAGAACATTAATTTGAACGCAGGGCTACCGCATTATAAATATTTTTAGTAAAGACTTGGCGTGCGGGAACGGTTCGTGGGGCAAAAACACTCTTTTTGTGGTGCCACAAAGTTTTTTTTTAATAAAATTTATTTATAATGCGGTTGCCCTGAATTTCGACGCATCAATCAAATTTCCTATTTTAAATTTTCTAAAAATCATCTATAATATAATTATGAGTGATTCAAAAGAAACGAACGTGGAACAAACAAATTCAAAAACTGTAAAAACAAAAAAGAAAAAGCCTTTTATCGTAAAATTTTTACTTGCAATCCTTATCATTCTGCTTGTACTTGTACTGTTACTTTGCGGATGGTTTATTTTTAGCGCTTTCAACAAAGAACCTGTTGTAAATGCCGTTCCCGCAAATTATTCAATGTATGTACGTACTGACTCAATCTGGCATTCTACAGAACCGCTTATGGATTTAAAGGCAGCCGACATTGTTCTTTCAGATCCTTCTTTCAGCGATTTCCGCGAACCATTTTACACAATAAGAGAATCCGAACTCCGAAAAAACAAACTTCTGGCTTTTGCACTTTCGCGACGAGTTGATGCAGCCCTTTACGACAATAATGCCGTTCTTGTAATAATTGACATGGGCTTTCTTTCGGGAGTTACGCGTCTTGCCCCAATTGCAATGAATTTCATCAATATTGAAAATCTTTACTACGTGCGCAGCGGAAACAGTTCTCATTTTGAATACAAACTCGACACAATGACAATTTATCTTAAAACGTACAAAAATCTTGTAATTGCCGCTACAAATCACGATTTATTTGACCAGAGTATTACTTTTGCAAATGCAGAATCTTATACAAAAAAAGAAGCTGATTTCTTTAACGAACCGCTCAAACAAGCGTTCAGAATTACAGCAGATGGAAAAAAACTTCTTGCAATGGTTGACTCGGAAAATGAAAATCCGTATATTCCATTAATTTCGGCGGCACTCAGTGAAGAAGAGCCAAGTACCGTAACATTCGGCATTACAGATGAACAGATTGACCTTTCCGTAAAAATTCCAATGTCTATTCCGCAAAATGACCGCACGCCTGTAATGGAAATTCTTTCCCGCGATTCATCGGTTCCACAAATGCTTCCAAAATTGCCGGAATCAGTTCAATATTATACGTTCCTTACAGCCGGAACTTTGGCAGAATTAAAAAATGCCGCTTTTTCGGTTCTGGAAAAACAAAAAAATATCCGCAAAATATGGAGCGAAGCCGACAGTCTTTGTAATTTGCTTTTTAAATGCACTCTTGATGATTTACTTTTTTCTTGGACCGGCAACGAATACGCAGTTTTAGGACTTGAATCAAAACCAGATCCTGTTTTTGTAGTAAAAATTGGCGATGAAGAAAAACGCAAGGAAATTTTTGATTCTGCACTTTCTTCTATTATATTGAAATCGGATAACAGCCTTCTTCTTGACGGAATCCGAATGCCAAGAATTGAATTTCCTTCATTTATCCGAAGTCTTTTTGAAGCTTTTGGAATTAATCTTTCGCTTCCATATTATATGGTAAAAGACGGATTCATTTATTTTTCTCAATCACCTGAAAATCTTGCTTCAATGAATGCGGCAATTAAAAACGGTGTAAAACTTACAAACAACGAACTTTGGAAAACCGTTTCTTCAAAGCAATCCGCAGAATCTTCTGTAAGTTTGTATTATAATCTTGACCGTAGCATTCCTTTCTTTATAAAAGGTAAATCACTTTTCCAGCAGATTCTTCAGCTTTACAACATTGGCCGAATGGATTTACTTACAAACAAAAATACACTCCAGATTACACTTCAGTCTGCGGCGTGTCAGAACACATATACT
>JAILCM010000249.1 GCA_024680155.1 Treponema sp. | reverse complement strand
TCCCCCTGCTGATTATATGCTGCAACAGAACATTCCGGAAGTTTTGCGGTTGTAAAAATTCGTTTTGCCTGAATGCCAAGTTTATCCTGATTTAAAGCAATGAGCTCGCGGTTAGAAATTATATTGTAAAGTTCATCACCTTTTTTTACGCGACGCAAATCAAGACCAAGCATAAGAGGGCTGTTCATCATACACCACATTGTAAAATGAGTCTGGTTCATCTGCAATGTCAGTTCGTTCATCCCAATCATAAGCATATCAGGGTCGTTCCAGCCTTTTTCAAGTCCTGCAAATTCATCCATAACTACAGCTTTATTATATTGCGAAGTTACGCTCGGTGTTCCAGGATCTTCCCATCGTCCAAAACCCGGATTTCCATCTGAACCAACGCGGAAAGTTATATCATTTAAAATACGCCAGGAACTTCCAACTTTGTAGCCCCAGTTTTGCGGTTGAGTTTTTCCCCATTCACAAAGCGAGATTAAGGTATCGTGGCCAGGTTGTGCTTTATTCAAACCAAAAAGCATTGCTGCATACGAACAAAGTGTGTTTTCCTGTCTACGATGATTCATCAAACGGATTTTATTTTTTCCAGCCGAAAGTTTGATTTTAATAGAAGTTTTTGCAAAGTCTTCCGGTGATTTTGTCTGTGTCAACAGATTATCGTAAAAATATTCAGTTGAAGTTTCACCGTTGTTTTCGTGATTTACTGCAACCTGGAGCCATTCACCGCAACCGTTTACGCGTGCAGTTGCATATTCCACGATGAGCTCGTATTCGGTAGTGCAGTTTTCCACGTTTACTTCAAAAGTAAGTTCGCCGCTCATATCTCCAACGGGCGTTGTTCCTGTGTTGGTTCCGTCAAAAGTTCCAATTCCAGTTGCATAGCCGTCTTTAAAATATGCACATTTACCGGTAAGTGTTCCGTCGGTTGCAGAAAGTTTTATACTTTCTGGTAGGTTGCCGTTTGTATCAGCCTGAGATGCGCCATCTTTGTTTAAAGGCTTAAGTTCAATTCCCTTAATATTTGGTGCAAAAACATAGCGTGCATTTTCCGGATTCGAAAAAGTTGCGTTATCCCAAAGATAGTAGCAGTTATCAATTTTTAAGAAGTCTACGCCCCAGTCGATGTATGATTTTGCGTCAGTTTCTTCAAAGCCGCAGGTTCCAACAAAAGCGCCGGCACACAAATTGGTTCCAATGTCGTTGTACATACCAAACTTAAGCCCGCGTGCATGAACGTAATCAGAAAGTGCTTTGAATCCGCCTGGAAATTTTACAGGTTCGTTTGCAAGTTTTCCGTTTTCGCGTTCAGATTTGTAACATCCGTCGTCAAGAACAACGTATTTATAGCCAAATTTGTCTAAGCCAAGTTCAACTATTGCATCAGCCATTGCTTTTGTGAGCGCTTCGGTGTTTCCGCTGCCGAATGCGTTCCAGCTGTTCCATCCCATTGCAGGAAGTCGGCCATTTTTCTTTCCCTCCAAAGATTTTCCGCTTTTAAATGAATCAAAACGCAATTCATTATCAGTAATTTTTTCTGGTTCTGTAGGAGTCATTGTATTTTCCTTAATAATTTACAAGTTTTAAAACAGTACGTTATTTGCTTCTTTTCCGTCGGCGAATGGACCTGCAATTACACAGGCACCAGAGTCTGCGCGTTTATTTCCAAAAAAGTCGGTATCAAAAATAATTGGAGTACCGTCTGGATTTTCGTAATTCTGTTCCGGTTCAAAAGCTGGTGCAATATCTTCGGTTCTCATCAGCTTGCATTTTTGGTTTGTAATAAAATCGTACACGTTTGTTTTGAGCGTGATTTTTCCGCCTTTTTCTTCGTAACAGATTTCAACTTTAGATTTTGAATCAACATAAGCTGCTTTTTCTTTGTACATCGGGCTTGCACCGTTAAAGTACAAGTTTCCTTCTGCCCAAACTGGAAGTTCGCTGTAGTAACGGTCTGTAGTCTGTGAACCCATTCCGCAATAACCTTCAAACTGATTTTTCCATTCTTCAAAAGTAGGGTAGTTGTTGTAAGGTCTTGTACCTACTACAAAGTTTGAATCATCCCAGTCGTTGTGTGCGTTATCAAGCATTCTTGCAGTGAATTCGGCGCAAATCGGCTGCTGAATAAAGATATTATTGTAGAATTTACAGTCACCATGTAAGATTGTCATAAATCCTGCAACTTCTGTTCTGTGCTTCATGTGGTATGGAGTGTAGCGGTTAGAAGGGCGATTAGGAGCTCCGTTATTGCATCCGCGTCCAACTGCCGTAAAACTTCCTGCAATAATATTGTGAACAACTGCAACTCCCTGTGTAGCAAGTTTTAATGCTCTTGGAGAAAGGAAAATATTGTTGTCTACAAGTGTTGGTCCGTGTGAAACTTCAATGAACAAATCTTCTGCAACTTCGGCGCAAATATTCTGACCAGCCCGCTGAGGAGGAACGTTATCGTGGAAAAAGTTTTGTGTTACGCGTGTTCCCTGTGCCTGCCAGTCCAACCAAATTCCGCGTGTACAGTGGTGAATGTGGTTTCTTCTATAAATAACGTCGATTGCTGCGTGCATTTTGATTCCGCCAATTTCTGCACCGGCAAGATTCTGCTTGTTATTAATATGATGAATATGGTTATTTTCAATTAAGGAGAAAACTCCACCAAGATGGCCTACAATTCCAGTTTGTCCGCAGTCATGAATTTCGCAGTTACGAACAATATGCGAACCGATTCTTTCCTTGCTCCAGCCTTCAACCTGAGCCTGGCAGATACAATCGCGTTCTGTTTGAGTTCCGTCTTTGTATTTTGTTTTGAGCCATTTGTTATCATTTTCCGGCTGCAAGTATTTTCCCAAAGAAATTCCCGAACATTTTGATTCGTAAACTTCGCAGTCTTCAATAATCCATCCTTTTGACCAGTGTGGACCAATCATTCCTTCCTGATATGCTGTTGGAGGAGCCCATTGAGTTGCCGCTTGAGAAACAACGAATCCGCTCAAAGTGATGTAACCGATTCCTTCCTGTTCCGGGTAAAAACAATTGCGGCGGGCAGTTATTTCTACATTTTCTTTATTCGGGTCGTAGGTGTGGAAATTTGCATAAAAAACAGTTTCGTCTTTAGCTTCGTCCTGTTCTGCAAACCATTTGTAAGTTGAAAATTCTGCATCCCAGGCTGCGGCGGAAACTTCTCCTTTTTTTACTTCATCAAGGCTTTGAACTTCGTAAAGAGATTTTCCGTTTAAGAAAACATCTCCAAGATGAGCTGTCATATAAGCAATAAACCAGTCACCGCTGATTAAAGTTTTATACGGATTAAAATCACCAAAAATTTTATTAGAAACGCGGGCAGTCCAAACAGAATCAGTTCCAGAAACTTTAGTCCATCCATCCAAAACTTCAGCTCCTGTGATATGAGCACCACGGCTTTTTGTTGAACGGTAAACAATACGCGCATTTTCTGTTCCTGCATTTTTAGGATTAACAGCTTCACGGTAAATTCCCGGAGCAACTAAAACTTCGTCACCTGGTTTTGCAATGTCTGCTGCAAGTTGAATTTTATTAAAAGGCTTTTTTTCTGAACCATCTCCGCCATTATTTGCGGCTGCATCTACATAAATTGTCATTGTGTAAAAACTCCTTGTTTAGGGTCGCTGGGGCGTTTTGTAAAATATCCCCTGATTATTTTATTTTAGTTTCCTTTATTAAAAAATCTATAAGAAAAATATCTCAATATTGTAGAAATATATTTATGCTTACTATAAAATTGTACCATGTTTTCAATAATAACTTTAACCGACCGTATTTCATATTTGCCAGCAACACAGGTTCCTTTTTCGTGCGACATCGGTTTTATAAAAGCTCCTGATTGTACCTGGATTTTTGATGCTGGAATTGGTCCCGGTGCAGTTAATGCAATGAATTCTATTCAGGGAAAAAAGAACATTGTAATTTCGCATTTTCATCCTGACCACATAGTTAATCTTCCAATGGTAAAATACGACGAACTTTTTGTAAGCCCGTACACCAAAAAGTACACGCGTACTGGAACTATTCTTACAGCTCCAGTTCAATTTGACGACGTAAAAATTCTTCCAATGCCGTCAAGTCATGCAAAAGGATGTCTTGCTTTAGTTTGTGGTGATTATGCTTTTTTAGGTGATGGTGCTTTTTGTAAATATAAGGGCGTGCATCATATTTATAACGTGCAGATTTTAAAAGAGATGATTGATTTTTTAGAGCAACTTGAATGCCGTTACTTTTGTCTTAGTCACGAAAAGAATTTTGTTCAAAATCGTGAATCGGTTATTGGAATTTACAAAGACATTTATGCACGCCGCAAAGAAAATGACCCTTATATTAATGTAGATGATTATTTTTCTACAACCGAGGCCTCATAAAGTTGACGGAATGAAAATTCCCTGAATTCTTCGGCAGAAATTCCATACATCATCTTTATAAAACCTGCTTTACGCTCAGAAATTAAAATAGTTCCAATAACGGTTGTCCACATTAAAAAAGTTCCTTTGTCGGGATTATCACCTTGAAAGAACTTTGTTACATTATATTTTTTCATTGCGTTATAAAGAAGTGCATTGATTTCGTGAGTATCTTGTGCAATCTGTTCATAAAGCAAAGATGTTGGGCCTTGGTAGTTTGCATCTAAAGGCTGGAGCATTCTCTGGAAGCAAACTTGATTCGTCTTGTAAAAATTTACAAAAATATTACAAATTTTCCTAAAATACTCACCGTTGCCAAGTTTTTCGTTCAAGCAATTCTTAATTTGTTCAATTATATTCTGTAATGCCTTATGCAAAAGTCTGTCTAAAAGTTCTTCCTTGCAATTAAAATAGGAATAAATTGTTGCCTTAGAGATTTCTGCTTTTTCTGCAATTTCATCAATTCTAGTGTTGTCAAATCCTTTTTGCTGAAAAAGTTCCTCTGCGGCGTTTAGAATAATTGCTTTGTTGAATTCTGCTTTTCTCTCTCTGTTCATTAATTCACCTTAAACTGTTTTAATTTTAAAGAAATTGTTTCAAGATTTGTTTTATTTTCTGTTGAATCTTCGTTTACACTTGTAACTGATGATATAATATCTTGTGCACCTTCTGCAATAGCTGAGACTGCTTGATTAATCTGTTGTGTTGAACTTGTAAGAAGATTCATTTCTTTTGCAACTTCTTTTCCGTTTGATGTAATTTCTGAAGAGCCGCCTTGTACCGCAGAAGTTGTATTTTTAATTGTTTTAATTGATTCCAGAACTTGAACGCTTCCTTCTGTCTGTTCCTGCATTGCGTTCATAATAACCTGTTCTTGAGTTCGTACTGTATCTGTAAGAGAGTAAATGATATTGAACTGTTCCTGAACTGCCATTGTTACATGAGAAATTTCGGAAATTGCATTCTGGAGTTCTTCAAGTTGTGCATTAATAGATTTACCCTGATTGTTAGACTGTTCTGCAAGTTTTCTGATTTCGTCTGCAACAACTGCAAATCCTTTTCCTGCATCTCCGGCGTGTGCAGCTTCAATTGCGGCATTCATAGCAAGAAGGTTTGTCTGCTGTGCAATTGTCTGAATGATTTTTGTTGCTTCCAAAAGTCCAGCTGATTTTTCAAGAATATTTTTTGCCTGTTCAACCGAATTTTCAATTGTTTTACGTCCGTTTTCAGATTCAATACCAAGGTTTTCTACAGTTGTAGAGTTTTTGTTTAAGATTTCAGTAACCGAACGAACATTTGCAACCATTTCTTCAACTGCAGAAGATGAATCAGAAACACTTGAAGCTTGAATTTCAATCTGATTTTCAAGTTCTGTAATTCTATTTACCATATTAGTTACAGTTGCCTGAGCTTCTTCTACACCTGCCGATTGATTTACAATTTGCTGCTGAACCGATTCTATAGAAGAAACAATTTGTGTTACGCTTGCAGAAGTTTCATCCATTGATTTTGAAAGTCCTTCTGCCGACGAAGTTGAAATTCCAACAGAATCACTAATTGCAACAAGAAGTTCCTTTGTAATTTTAAAAAAGTCATTTAAATCATTAATAAGAAGTCCAAATTCATCGCGGCTGTGAACTGGAAGTTTTTTCTGAGTATAATTGCATTTTACAAGTTCATTTGTAAAATCTGTAATTTCGAGAATTCTCTGTGTGATTCCGCGTGCAAGCATAAAATTATCAAAAATTGTTGCAACAGAAGCTATAAGTCCAAGTGGAATTACTTTTGTAACAAAAACCGTCGTATTTGCAACATCAGCATTATTAGAAACAAGAGTTGGAGCTACAGCAATAAGAAGAAGTCCAGAACTTGCAAAGAAAACAACGAGAGTATTTCTTATTACAAGCGGCATTGAGCGGAATTCGCGGCGGAATTCAACATGAGAAATATTGTGCTCAAAAGTTTGCATGAACGTAATGTAAGGGCAGAGTGCAAACAAAAATGTGTTGCTTATACAAACAAATGCAATTACAGGCCGGTCATAGCTTATTCCAAGATATTTTAATCCAAGCTGAGTAATAAAAATTGCAATAATTCCGTTCAAAACACCGTAAAGCATGTGGAATGTAGTAAAATTCTTTGCGGTTTTATTTGTAAATCTTATTGAATCTTCAGAAGTCGGATCAAATGCCTTTAGTTTTTTTAACGTAACTAAAAGAAAAGCAAGCGGAATTGCAACTGAAAAAACTGTAATTGCAGCCGGAATAAACGGAACTGCCAGAAATTCAAGAAATTGAGAAAATGAAATTTCATTTATAAAAATTAATACAGGGCCTACCAGAAGAATTGGCAAAAGGCAGACCATAAAATAGAATGCATAAAATCTTTTTGGGAATTTTGGCATAGACGCCTCCTAAAATAAACTGTATAATGAAAATAAACTTTGAGTTTAGAAATTAAACTAAAAGTTTTAAAGTGAACCTTAGGTGTAGTAATTAAACTGCGAGTATAGTTTATTCTGATTTTGTTTTTTTTGCAATCTCAATTCTAAAATTTTTAAGCTTAGATTTTAGGTTGTGTTTTGCTATATTACATAAAATCATGTTATAATTAAAATGTGGGATTGGTTTTAGAATCTATTAGAGCCAAAAGGGTTAGTTATTTATGAAAAAAAATTTATTCGTATCAGTATTTTTTGTTTTCGTTATTTTTTCTCCAGTTTTTTCAAAGACAGTACGCGTTGGTTATTATATAGACAGCGGAAACTTTATGTCTGGATTTTCGGAAGCGGATCCAAAAGCTGGTTATTCTTATGAATATATGCAGACAATTGCAGGTTATACAGGCTGGAATTACGAATATGTTTATGGTGAATGGGATGACCTTTATACTGCGCTTTTAAATGGCGATATTGATTTACTCTCAGATGTTTCTTATACCGAAGAACGAAAAAAATTAATTAATTATCCTGATTATGTAATGGGGCAGGAAAGCTATTATCTTTATTCAAATAATCCTGATTTAAAAATTAGCCCTGGTGATTTTTCAACTTGGAAAGATATTAGTATTGGATTACGAGAAGACGGATATTATTATGATTTATTTATGAACTGGCAGAAAGATAAAAATCTTGACTGTAAATATGTAGAATTTTCAACTTCTGCGCCATACTATCAGATGTTTAAAGACCATGAATTTGATTTACTTATGGAAATTGATATGGTTGCAGAGCCTTCTTGGAACCCGATTGTAAGAATTGGTACTTCAGATTTTTATCTTGCAGTTACAAAATCGCGTCCGGATATTTTAAAAGAATTAAATTATGCGCTTGCTGAATTATTTTCTGTAAATCCGTACTACAATAGCAGTCTTTGGTTTAAATATTTTTCTGATTCAACTGTTACCAAAACCGCTTCACCGCGAGAAGCTGAATGGTTGAAAAGTCATCCTCAAATTATTGTTGGTTGTATGTATAATGATCTTCCTTTTTCTGCAATTAACGAAGAAAATCATAATCCCGAAGGTCTTGTTGTTGATTTAATGGATTATTTTTCTAGTTATTTCTTTAAATCTGAAGATTCTCAAATACTTTACGCCTTTTATAATGATTATGATGAAATGCTTTCCGATTTGAATAAAGGTGTTTTGCAGGTTGTCGCTCCTGTTGTTCGTGATTTGAATCTTGCAGAAAAAAATAATCTGATTCTTTCTGAAAAGCTTTCTACTGTAATAATGGGCTTTGTTTCTAAAGAAAATGCTTTTGTTGGAAATGTAAAAAAAATTGCAATTCCAAAAAATTTAAAAATTTCTGATTATGTAAAACAAAATTATCCAAAAGCTCAAGTTGTAATTTACGATACTTACGAAAAATGTGTAGAAGCTGTATTAAGAGACGAAGTTGATGGAGCAATTTTTAATATTTACAAAATGCGCGGTATCTTAGGCAAAAATAAGCGTTATAGTAAATTAAAATCTGTTGAACTTTCTGAACATTGTGATATGGCTTTTGTTCTTACTAAAGATAATACAGCTTTACTTTCTGTGTTAAACAAAATGCTTATGCTTATTCCAGAAGAAACCACTCGTTCTGCTGTTGAATTGTATTCGGCAAAAGAAATTGGTTATACAAGAAAGAATTTTGTTAAGGATTACCTGGGATATTTTATTCTTGCTCTTGTTGTTTTTGTATTTGTTTTGTTTGCTTTACTTACTGCTTTACAGCGATTACGTGAATATGTTGAACATGATACGCTTACAAAACTTTTGAACCGCAAAAATATGGATAAATATGTTGCGAAAGCAATGCATTACGCAGTAGAAGAAAAAGAATGTTTTTCACTTTTACTGTTCGATTTGGACAATTTTAAGCGCATAAATGATGTTTACGGCCACGCTTTTGGAGATAGAGTGCTTGTTTCTGTTGCGGAATCTATTACAAAGGTTATTTCAGGTAAAGATAAGGCAATCCGCTGGGGTGGAGAAGAGTTCCTTGTAATTTGTAATGGTGATGAAAATCGCGCTTATATTATTGCAGAACGAATCAGACAGTTAATCGACGAAACAAGACTTAAGAATGATAGTATTCTTGTTCATTTTACTACAACAATTGGTGTTGCAACTTACACAAAAGGCACAACTTACAAAGATATGTTCCGTCAGGCAGATGAAAAACTGTATGAAGGTAAACACAACGGAAAGAATCAGGTAGTAATCTAACGCAAGCTTCTGTAAATTCTGTAATTTTAATGTATACGGCTTGCGTTTGCAGTTTTGCAAGCAAAACTGCGGACATTTATTCTACGCGTTTTTTATTCAACTTCAAATTCGCCGCTTTTGATTTTGGCGGTGAATTCTTCTTTGGGCATTGGTTTGCCGAATAAGAATCCTTGTAAATGTTTGCAGCCAATTTCTATAAGAAAGTTTTTTGCTTCTTCGGTTTCTACGCCTTCACTTAAAGTTTTCATTCCAAGTTCATTTGCAAGGTTCACAACATTTTTAAGAATCTGGCGTGCTTTTACGTTACCTTCAAAATTAGTAAGGAATCTCATGTCAATTTTCATAACGTCAAAATCATATTCTTTAAGTGAATTTAAACTTGAGTAACCAGCGCCAAAATCATCAAGCCACAAAGCGTACCCGGAATCTCTAAGCCGCCTGATTTCTGTCTGGAGTTTTCCATCATTTTCGCAAAGTGCACTTTCGGTAATTTCAATATGAATCCATTCTTTTTGAATATTATTTGCAGTTAGACGTTTCTCAATTTCATCAAGAAGATTAATATAGTCAAAATCTACACGCGAAAAATTAATTGAAACAGGAATAACTTTAGAATCCTTTTTTTGTGCTTCAATAATATCTTCACAAACTTTATCAAGAATATACATATCAAGCTTGTGAATCTGATGATATTCTTCCAAAGTACGAATAAAATCAGCAGGAGAAAGAAAACCTAGTTCCGGATCATCCCAACGAGCAAGGGCTTCTGAACCACAAATCTTTCCTGTATTTGAATTAATAACCGGCTGATAATAAACCTTTATGTATTTATTTCTAAGAGCGTTGTCAATATTGTTGATTATATACTGCTTTTTGTGAAAATCATTGAGCATTTGGTCGTTGTATTCGCAGAAATTTTTGTCGTAATGTTTCTTTATTGAATAACACGCGTATCTTGCATAATCACAGGCAATTACAGGAAGAATTTCGCGGTTTTTTGGTTTATATGCTCCAACTTTTAAGCCCATGCGGATATCAGTTTCAGAATTAATTATAAAATTTCGTAGGACTTCCAGCCTTTCTTGTACTTCTGAATCGTTTGTAAGAATGACAAAATTATCGTTTGAAAAATGAGCCGAAATTGAATCATAAAAAACTTCTTCAATTTTTTCTGCAAAGCTTTTTAAGAAATTATTTCCTTCCCAGTAATTATATTTTTCGTTGAAATTTTTAAAATTTTCTATATCAAGGAACAAAAAAATCAGCTTTGAAATATCTGTTTCTTTTTCTTCCATTTTTAATAAAGCCTGACTGCGAAAATAATGCATGTTAGCAATTCCGGTAATTTCATCACTAATAGAAAGTTTAAAAAGAATATTGTGGGCATGTTCAAGTTCTTCGGATTTTTTTGCTTCATTTATTTTTTGATGATATGTATTTATTGCACTCATCAAAATTGAAATTAAAACGATTGTAAGATTAACTTTGGTGGCATAAGTTGCCGGAGAAACAAAATTACACATTATATAAAAAACTAAATATGAAGTTGATAAAAAGATGATTGTAAAAGCGGGTCGCCAGGTAATAAAACAGAATACAAAAAGAGTCATCGTCATTAGATTTATAAACTGTTCGCCTTTTTTGTAATCCAAAAATGAAATATAAACACCAAAACTGATTGCAATTACAGCAAAAATCAAACGAGCAATCTGGCCTGTACGCTGACTTTTATTAATTTTCTTTAAGTAACGGATTGAATGAATAAAAAGAAGCAATGCTGAATATAATAGAAGAATGTAGCAGAGAAGGTGAGATACAAACCATGAAATTGAACGGCTTGTTTCTGGATTTATCTGTCTTATAAAAATGCTTAAAATCATGAATAATTCAAGAATTATAACAACAGAAGAAACGTAAAGACTTGACCGTATGTTTGAATTTTCAAAATAATTATTTACATAAGAAGAATGTTTTTCAAATCCGAAAAAATTCTTTATCTTTTCTATAGTAGCATGACTCATATATATATTATAAAGCCTAAATCTAAAATAACATTTAAAAATTATAATAAAGTTTAACCAAAAAAAAACAGAATGCCCAAAATCAAGCACTCTGTTTTCTTCAAAAAAATGATTTTATGAACTAATGAACTAAATTAGTAAGCAATGTGGAAATAGAACATATAGTGTGACCAGCCGTTTCTTTTTGTATAGTTAGAAACAACATACCAACCGTCAGCACCATCACGATTTTTATTTCTAAGGATTCCAGTTGCCAATGTAGAACCATTTGAATAAGTGTAGTTATCATCAATGTACTGTTCAACACCGTCAATTACATCCATATCTTCTTCGTCAATATTGTCCATTGTAATTGAGAAGAATTTGTCTACTTCACCATCAACATCGTCTTCAAGATTTTCAAGAAGAGCCTGTTCAAATGCATCTGAACCGATGATTTTGTCAAAATCTGTGCTTGTATAAGCATCAAGAATTTCGCAACTAAAAACTGTTCCGTCGTATGCAAAAGCACCGAATACGAATACAGAAGCCAAAGCTAAAGCTGAAAGTAATTTTTTAAACATTTTAAAAACTCCTGAATATTTTTTATTATGGAAATGATTATAGCGAATTGGAAAAAAAATTTAACTACACAAAAGGGTAGTTTTTAAATAATTTTTTATTAACTTTGTGATTTATGCAATTTTATAGTAATTTAAGTTGTATGCGTCATAGTTAAATATGATAAATTGGATGTGATGTTTGGAGTAACGATATGAAAGATTTTTTTACGTTGCAAAATATTATTGAACTTGTCGGCTATCTTGGTTCTGCGCTTGTTATAGTTTCTATGTTAATGACTTCGGTTATTAAACTTAGAATTATAAATACAGCAGGAAGCGTAATTTTTGCAGTTTATGCTTTTATAATTCATTCTTATCCTACTGCTGCAATGCAAATCTTTTTAATTGTTATAAATGTCTGGAATTTATATAAACTTTACAATACAAAAAAAGAATATTCTGCCGTAAAATCTAACTGGAACGATTCATTTTTGCAGCATTTTATATATGAAAATAAAAATGATATTTTGAATTATTTTCCTAATGCAAATTTTTTGTTTGAAAATCCAACTGATTTACCTGATTTTTGCTATATAGTTTGCTGTGATTCAGTACCTGCAGGAATTTTTATTGGAAAACAAACTCAAAATGATGTAAAGGTTTTTGTTGATTACACAACACCAAAATATCGTGATTGTTCGGTCGGAAAATTCTTATATTCATATTTGTCTTGCAACCAAAATCTTACGTTAAAAACAGAATGTCAGAACAGGCCACACCAGCAATATCTTAAAAAAATGGGCTTTACACAGGATGGCGAAATTTTTACAAAAAAGATTTTGTCAAATAATATAAATATATCCTAAATTCTGCAAATTAATTCAAGGCTTTTGTAAATATAAACAGAGCCCTTGCTTTTATTCAACAAAAGTTATAAATTAGCATTTGTCTTTTCAGGACGGCGCAGTTTATGATTCCTCATAATTCTCCTGCGCTTAATAAATTAAAATTCTTATGGAGGTCTTTAATGTCACAAATTTATCCTGAAAAAAAATCATCTTGGCTTGCACGGGAGTTTAAAGAGTACAAAATCCTGCTGCGTAGTATTCCTTCACTTACAATTGCTTTTTTTATTCTATCTGTTATATGTGCTAATCTTATGGCAAACAAAGAACTTGTAAGCTTTAAGTATTGCGCTTTGGACTGCGGTTTTGTTTTTAGCTGGATTATGTTTCTTTGTATGGACGTAATCTGCAAAAGATGGGGCGCAAAAGCAAGTATAAAAGTTTCGCTTCTTGCACTTGCAGTAAATCTTTTAGTTTGCGGATCATTTGCGCTTCTTGCTAAAGCTCCTGGAATGTGGGGTGCATTTTACGATACAGAAAGTATTGAAGTAAATAATGCGCTTAATTCTACTTTTGGTGGAGCCTGGTATGTTGTTCTTGGTTCTGCGCTTGCTTTTATAATTTCTTCTATTATAAATGCTGTTTTGAACACAGCTTTTGGAAAAATGACAAAAAATAATGGATTTGGCGCTTTTGCATTCCGTTCATATTTGTCTACAATTATTGCTCAGTTTGCGGATAATTTTATTTTCGCTCTTGTAGTTTCAAAATTCTTTTTTGGATGGACCTGGACTCAAGTATTAATTTGTTCTGCAATTGGAGCTGTATGTGAGCTTTTGTGCGAAGTTCTTTTTTCTGGTTTTGGATATAAAGTTGTATGCAATTGGGAAAAAGAAAATGTTGGAAAAGAATATTTTGATTTTGTTCAGAAAAATATAGAACATAATCAGAAGTTTGCACAGAATCAATAAAAAAAATTAAGGGATTTAGAGTAGGGCGGCAAAAATGAAAATTCTTGTAACGGGAAGCAGTAGTGGAATTGGTCTTGCAACGTGCAATTATTTTTTGCAAAAAAGCCACGAAGTTGTTGGAATTGATATTAATCCTTCAAAAATTTCACCTGCTTTATATGAGGAACGTTACAAGCATTTTTGTGCCGATATTTCTACTCCAGAGCAGCTTCCCGAAATTGATGGAGTGGAAATTCTTGTAAATAATGCAGGAATTCAAACTCCAGAAAAGTCTATTGTACAAGCTGATGTAAACGTAAATCTTTTAGGAACAATGTATGTAACTCAAAAATACGCGTTCCAAAAATCAATAAAATCAGTTCTTTTTAATGCGTCGGTTTCTGGTCTTACCGGTAACGAGTTTCCGTCTTATGTTGCATCAAAAGCGGGTGTAATTGGCTATATGAAAAACTGTGCAATTCGTCTTGCAAATGAATACCATGCAACCTGTAATGCTTTATGTTTTGGCGGAATCCTTACAGAACTTAATGCACCTGTTGTAGAAAATAAGGAGCTTTGGAAAAAAATTATGGCCGTAACTCCTTTAAAACGATGGGCAACTCCACAAGAAGCAGCCGAATGGATTTATTTTATGACAGTTACAAATAAATTTTGCACAGGACAAGCCATTACTGTTTCTGGTGGTGAGCGTGATTGTGCTGATTTGTTTGTTTGGGAATAATTCTTATCAAAAAAAAACAATTCCGAAAAGCAGAATGATTAAAGTTCTTCGATAAATTCTTTTGAAGGTGTTCGCTTTAGAACTACAAGAGTAATGTCATCAGTAATTTCTGTAGTTCCCATAAAAATAGTTAATTCTTCTATAATCTTATCGCGTAAATCAACTGCCGAAAGACCGTAATTTTCAGAAATTATCTTAAGTAAACGCTCTCTACCAAAATCTTCGCGTTCCATATTCAAAGCTTCTGTAATTCCATCTGTAAAACAAACCAAAACATCACCGGCAGACATACGGCAACTTGCAGGAGGGAATGTAACTTCGTAATCTTCAATTCCAATTACGCCAAACTGTTCTTTATCACCTTCGTATTTTAAATCATAAGCTTTATGTTCAGCTTTAGAATAAATAATAGGATAAGGATGTCCTGCATTTGCAACTTCAATTGAACAAACATCTTTTGAATTGAAATCAGAAAATCTAAATAAAAGTCCAGTGATATAATTTTCAACGTCAACTTTTTCTTTTATATAAGATTTATTAATTTCGCGCAAAACATCTTCCATAGATTCTGAGTTTGCAACACCGTTAATAAAATGCTGGGAAATAATTCCTTTTGCAAGAATTGTCATCAGACCTGCTGGAATTCCATGGCCAGAAACGTCAAAAATTCCAAGTCCGTCTAAAGTTTTGTCTGTATAATAATAATCGTATAAATCTCCGGAAACATCGTGGTCAAGTGCTTTATATGAAATTGCAATTTCCCATCCGCGAAGAACCGACGTTTTTGGAGGAAGAAAATTCTTTTGAACATGCGAAATTGTTTCAAGACCACGGCTCAAAATAAAGTTTGCTTCAGAAATTTCTTTAGTTCTAAGTGCAACAATATCTTCAAGGTGAGTATTAAAATCTACAAGCTGCTCTTTTAATTCGTTGTTGTGTTTGTACATATAGCCAAAACGTTTTAAAAGGTAAAGCAGGAAGATAATTACTGTAAGAAGCCATCCGTAGTTTGTAAAATATGGAGTACTATAATTATTGAATACAAATCGGATTACAAAATCTAATACAACTCCAATAGCAACTGGAATAAACGCAATCAAAAGCATGATAGCATTTGTTTTTTTAGACGGATCCTTAAAAGCTCTAAAAAGTTTTGGAATTGAAAAAACAAATTGAACAACGCAGAAAAGACTGATAAATGGAGCAACCTTAATAATAAGATTCAAATCAGTCAGGAAGAAAAGCGTTGCAGTTGGAATTGCCCAAAGAATCAGTCTGATTATTATAATTTTGCGGCTTTCTTTATAATTCAAATAATGAATGATAAAGGAATTTGCAAAATATATAGTTGTAAACGCACCAAATCCAAAGAAAAATTTAATTGTTGTAAGATAAGAAACCCAGGTTGGCTTTAACCATGAAATTTCGGAAATATAGAATGGAACAAAATAATGGATTGAATACAAAAGCAAAAGCGAGAAAGTCAAAAACATTTTTGATTCATCGTATTTTCTAAGCTGAATCCAGAACGCAAAGAATACGATAAAAATTACAGCCATTATTGCAGTAAAAATCAGATTTATGCGCGAATTAAAGAAAGTTGTTGAATCTGCGCATCTGTAAACGTCGTTTTGTTCACCAAGAAAAATCGGTTCAGTAAGACTTACTTTTGATTCCGTACTCAATTGCAGTAAAATTGTATTTTTACCATTTTGTTTAACAAGAGTGATAGGAAGCATAAAGAACTGCGCCTGGAATCCGGAAGGTACAAAATTAGGACTGAAAGAACCGTACATTCTAAGCGGAGTATTATTAAAGAACATGAGGTCGGCCGTATTTAATTGTGCAATATAAAGACCCATCTGGCGGCTTTTGAGCATATCAGGAACTTCAAAATTTATTCTAAGCCATATTGTTGTGTTATTGTTTTCCTGAAGTTTAGTAAGATTGCGGAACTGACTTTTTTCAAGCTTTTTAAATTCAGTTTTATGCTGCATGATGTTACCAATGTTGTAATAACTTGGAGTAACCATGTATTCAATTGAATCGGAAATGTCATAACGGAAATGTTCAGTTTTTTTGCAAGAAGAAAATGATATTGTTATAAGAGTTGCAAGTGCCACAAAAAGCGCTAATTTAAATTTCCGCATGTATTCAATTATAGCATAAGAAAAAATATTAGGGTATAAGAAAAAACGATTATAACAAAAATATTACAGAATTTTTTAGATGATTTTTTGGAATGATTTAAGGCAAAAAAAAAGCTTCTGAACGAGTCAGAAGCTTTCGTGCCACAGGTTGGAATCGAACCAACGACATACGGATTTTCAGTCCGGCGCTCTACCAACTGAGCTACTGCGGCGTTGATGTATCATAATATATAGAAAAGACGCATTTGTGTCAATAGCGTTACTGTCATTTTTTGAAAAAATTATTAAATTTAATTTTTGACTTAGTATTTAAATAAAGCAATTACTGTGTTAAAATGACACAGTATGAAATTAAATAAAGATCTTGTTTTTTTTACTGGTGGTGGAACCGGCGGCCATATTTATCCTGGGCTGGCAGTTGCTGATGAATTAAAGTTTCTTGCTGCTGCAAATAATTATAATATTAAAATAAACTGGCTTGGCTGTTCAAAGGGAATGGATAAAAATATTGTTGAAAAAGCCCTTGGCCCAGATGGAAAGCCGACAGTAGATAAGTTCTATGGAATTCCTTCGGGAAAACTTCGCCGTTATTTTTCATTAAAAAACTTTTTAGACCTGTTCAAAATTACGGCAGGATTTTTTTCAGCCTTTCATATTCTGAGGAAAAATAAACCGGCTCTGCTCTTTTCTAAAGGTGGCTTTGTAAGTGTTCCTCCTTGTCTTGCAGCCCGTTTTCTGCATATTCCGGTTTATACCCATGAATGTGATTTTACCCTTGGTCTTGCCAACAGAATCAATTTTAAATCTGCAAGCTGTATGTTCGTTTCTTATGAGGAAACAAAATCAAGACTGGCTGCCACAGACCAGAAAAGAGTTCTTGTAACTGGCAATCCTGTTCGCCCAGTTTTTTATAAAACAAATCCAGAAAAAGGTCTTGCTTTTCTTGGACTTAAATCTGCCCCTGCAAAGCCACTTCTTTTAGTTCTTGGAGGAAGCTCCGGAGCCAGACAGATTAATGAACTTGTTTATGATAATATCGATTTCCTTTGTGAAAATTACGTAGTAGTTCACCAGACCGGGCTTTTAAATTCTGATGATAAGCGCTCTGCTTCTCTATCGGAAAAATACCCTGAATGTTACAAGCCTTATAACTTTATTTATCAGGAAATGCCGGACCTGCTTTCTGCAGCAGACCTGATTCTAAGCCGTGCCGGTGCAAATTCAATCTGGGAAGCTGCTGTATTAAAAAAGCCTATGGTGCTTGTTCCTCTTTGTGGCTCTGGTACAAGAGGAGACCAGGTAGACAATGCAGAATTTTTCAGAAGCAGGGGAGCTGCAGAAGTTCTTTTAGGTCAGGAAGCTGATTCAGAGCATTTGAAAGCAGCCCTGACTAAAATGCTTTCTTCTGATAAGCTTGCCTCCTATAAATCTGCACTTGAAAAGCTGACACAGGGGGATATTCCCGCTAAGAAAATATCTGAAATTCTTTTTGGAAAAATAAAGGAATAAAGCTGGAGAGATAAAATGACTTTTGCAATAATTGACTGGGTTTTCAGTATAATAATTTTGATATTTGCAATTTCTGGAGTAATAAAAGGCTTTATAGATAATGTTTTTGGAAAAATAGCCTTTGTTGCCGGTATTTTACTGGGATACCTTTTTTACAAGGACCTGGCGGCAGTTATTTTAAAAGATATAAAATATCCATACGTTGCAAATGGGCTTGCTTTTCTTTTGATTTTTGTTGTTACTTTCTTAGCAATAAAAATCCTTCAAATGATTATTGCAAAAGCCTTTGAATGGAGTATCTTAAAAAGTCTGGACAGAACCTTAGGCTTTATTTTTGGAATTGTTGAAGGACTTGCAGTAGTATGTCTTTTGATTTTTATTCTTTCTGCGCAGCCTTTCTTCAGCGTAGAAAATCTTTTTGACGGCAGCTTTTTTTATAATTTAGTTACAAGCCTGTTTAATTCAACAAAAGAGGAGATTGGAAACAATGTTTGAGAATCTTGTGAATCAGGAAGCCGGTAAGCAGCTTGCCGCTGACATAAAGGCTAACAGACTTCCAGGTGCAATATTACTTGCAGGACCGGAAGCAAGCGGAAAGCTTACAGCTGCCTTGGAAACGGCCCGCATCCTTTCCTGCCATCAAAAGCCTCAGGGAAAATGGACCTGTACTTGTCCTTCCTGCCTGCAGCATAAAGCATTAATCTGTTCAAATCTTATGGTGATGGGCCCAAGAGATTGTTCTCTGGAAATATCGGCCGCCGCTAAAGCTTTTACAGAAGCTCATTTTATAAATGCAAAATATATTGATGCAGCCCGCTATTTGTTTTTAAGAAGTGTAAGAAAGCTAACTCTCAGATTCAATGGAATTCTTTGGGAAGGAGATACAAATCTTAATAAAATTGGAAGTTTAATAGAAGAAATAAATGAAAAGCTTGAACCTCTGGATTTTCCACGTCCACTGCCAGATGTAAATGAAGTAAAAAAGCTTTGCGAGGAAATTGCTAAGCTTACAGTAAAGCTTGAAAACGATTTCCTTTATGATTCAATCCCAATCAACCAGGTTAGAAATATGGAGGCCTGGGCCCATATAAAATCTGAAGAAGGCAAGAAGACTGTAATTATAGAAAATGCCGAAAGAATGCAGACAAGTGTAAGAAATGCCTTATTAAAGATTCTTGAAGAGCCGCCGGAAGACGTTGTTTTTATTTTAATCACCTCAAAAAGAAATGCCATTATGCAGACAATCCTTTCTCGAGTCCGGACCTATAACTTTTTGAATCGAAACCAAGAAGGTCAGAAGGAAGTAATTGAAAGAGTATTTCATAATATGGATTTTAAGGGCAGCATAAACGAATATCTGCTTACTTATCTTCCGGTAACTCCTTCAGAATTAAAAGCTCAGGCCAGAGTTTTTTATAATTCAGTTGCCAGCCGGCAGATTTGTGATATAGAAGAAATTGTAAAAAAATGCCAGAACTTTTATCCTAGAATTGAACTTAGAATCTTTCTTGAATATATAATTCAGTATATGAAACCACTGTTAAAATCACAGGCTGGAAGTGAAGCTCTTGCCCAGGCTATGGCAAAGCTGAGAACCTGTAATGATAATATTACCTTATGGAATCAAAAGCCGGTTTCTGCCTTAGAAGTTCTTTTACGAGATATGTTTGCCTTAAATAACCGCTTTGGAGGTGTATTTTGCGCAGCTATGTAAAAAGAGTTAAGCAGAAGGCAGAAAAGCTTTCAAAGGAGCAGGTACTTTCGCTTCTTGAAGGAGTCGTAGATGAAAACGAAAGTCTTTATTCGGTTCTTGAATCTCTTTCTACCGGACTTTTGATTATCAACGATGACTTTCAGCTTTTGCGCTATAACCAGATTGCAGAAAGCTGGCTGCCTTTTTCAGAAAGACTTGAAGATATCCTTGGAAGCGATACTGCCATCTGGGAATATATTGAAGATGAAGAAATCTCAACCTTTTTGAAAAAATGTCAGTTAAAAAATATCACTAACAGTTCAGAGGAATTTTCAACTGTAACAAGTGGTGGAAGCGTTCGTTTCCTTACAGTTACAATAGCACCTCTTATTAATGAAGGTGAGCTTAATGGAAAATTGATTCTTGTAAGGGATATTACAGAAAGTAAAAACCAGGATATTCTGCTTCATAGAATGGAAAATCTCGCGAACCTTACAAATCTTGCTGCTGGAATGGCTCACGAAATCAAGAATCCTCTTGGGGCTATAGGTATTCATATACAGCTGATACAAAAGGCTTTGAATAAGGCTCGGGAGAATGAAGATAAATTGCCCCCGAAAAAGTTTGTAGAAGACCATATTGATATTGTTAATGAAGAAATTGACCATCTGAATAAACTTGTTATGGATTTCCTTCTTGCGGTAAGGCCGGTAAAAGCCCAGCTGGAATTAAAGGAGCCGGATAAACTTCTTGATAATCTTGTTTCCTTCTTTAAGCCTGAATTTAATCGTGAAGGAATTGAAGTTATTTATAAGGCTTCTGACAGCGGAAAAAGAATTCTTTTAGACGAAAAGCTTTTTCGCGATGTAATAATGAATATTTCTCAGAATGCACTTGCCGCCCTTAAATCAAAATACAGCGCTGGAGAAAATAAAGACACTGGAGGTGAGACAATCTTACCTGGTCCAAAATTCTGTATTTCAAATATTGTAAAGGACAATAAATTTATAATCACAATTGCTGATAATGGTTGCGGCATGTCTGAAGAATCTCTTGCAAAAATCTTTGAACCTTATTATACGACTAAGGCCAATGGAACTGGTCTTGGAATGACTATGGTTTATAAAATTGTAAAAGAGTTTTCCGGAGAAATCAGCGTAGATTCAAAGCTGGGTGAGGGAACAATTTTTAAAATTACCTTCCCGATTCCACAAAAGGATACAAAGCTGCTGGCTTCTGACAGTCAATAAATACGGAGGTGACAGATGACAATTCTTACAATAGATGATGAAGAAAATATCCGTAATGGACTAGCAGATAATTTTGAGCTTGAAGGTTATGAGGTTAAGAAGGCCGCTAATGGAGCCGATGGTCTTGACCTGATTGCCCAGGGCGGAATAGACCTTGTTATTACCGATTTAAGAATGGATGGAATCTCTGGTTCTGAGGTTGTTCAAAGAGTAACAACAGAGTATCCTGGCATTCCTATTATTGTTCTGACAGGGCACGGCAGCATTGATGATGCAACTGCGGCACTCAAGGCCGGAGCTTTTGATTTTCTTACAAAGCCTCTGGACCTGGATCACTTAAATAAAATTGTAAAAAATGCCCTTCAGGGAAAACTGCTTGCCGAAGAAAATCGTAAGCTGCAGGAAAAACTTTTGAAGAGTCAGTCTCCGGACGAGATGATTGGTAAAAGTGATTCTTTGAATCGGGTAAGACAGATGATTTCTAAGGCGGCACCTACCAGAGCCAGTGTTCTGATTACCGGCGAAAGCGGTGTAGGTAAGGAGCTGGTTGCCAGAGCTGTACACGAGCAGTCAGACCGGGCTGCCAAGCCTTTTATTGTTGTTCATTGTGCGGCTCTTTCAGAGACTCTGATTGAGAGCGAACTTTTTGGTTATGAGAAAGGAGCCTTTACCGGAGCCGAGGGCTTACACAAAGGTCGCTTTGAGCTTGCAGATGGCGGTACAATTTTTCTTGATGAAATTGGTGAAGTCAATCTTGCAACTCAGGTTAAGCTGCTCCGGGTTTTACAGGAGCACAGCTTTGAGAGAGTAGGTGGTGAAAAATCTGTAGAGGTTGATGTTCGAGTTGTTGCTGCCACAAACCGAAATCTGGAGGATGAAGTAAAAGCTGGCCATTTCCGTGAAGATCTTTTTTACAGACTTAATGTAGTGAGGATTGAGATGCCGGCTCTGCGTGAAAGAATGGACGATATTCCTCTTCTAATGCATTCCTTTCTTCGTGAGTTTAATATTGAAAACAAGAAAAATATAAAGGGCTTTGATAAAGCTTCTAAGGCCGCAATGATAAAATATGCCTGGCCCGGAAATATCCGCGAGCTTAAAAATGCCGTTGAGAGTGCAGTTGTTATGTGTACTGGAGATGAAATAAAGCTTGAGGATTTACCAAGGTCTCTGCGTAGTCAGGGAGAAGAAAAGGTAATTTCAATTCCAATTGGCATAACAATGGATGAAGCAGAAAAAATTATCATTCAGGAAAACCTTGCTGCTAATAAAGGAAACAAGTCCAGAACAGCCGACGTTTTAGGAATTGGCAGAAAGACCCTTCATAGAAAGCTGGAAGAACTTAATATTGAAGATTAAAAAAGGGCAGAAAATATAAGCTCTGTTTTCAGGCAGAAAAATAATTTGTAATACTGTGTTTTGAATAATTCAGACACAGTATTTTTTTATGTATAAAAATTAATACAGTTTGTATAATGTATTATATTTTATACATGTGTACTATTTTAGACTAAAGTATTCTGAAAGGATTTTATAAGCGAAGGCGAGTTCATCTATGCTTTTATGTCTAGTATTTTGTACATCTTTAGAACTTTGTATAGTATTTTGTGTATCCGGGTGATTTTCTTTAAGCAGTTTATGATACTGTTTCTGAATACTTTTTATAGTAAACGGGTACGCTATATCTAGTGTGGTTAATGCTTTTTGTATTAGGGGTGGAAATTGCATATTATATGTATATTTATGCAGTTTTATAACCTGACCTCTTGGGAACTGCTCTTTTTCTCTTTTTCTTAACAGCTTTTCCTGTGTTTTGCCATTTTTTTCGCTATTTTTAGCATTTTTAGAGACTTTTTGCTCATTTACTCGATTAATTTCGGCAGCTTTTTCTTCTTCTGTTAAATTAAAATGACCGGAATATTCTGATTTTTCATCAGGAATATTCCGGTCATCTGGTATTTTTTCATTCTGAGGAATTTTACCTGATGTTAGAGCTTCGTTGAGCAAATCGCCCAGCTTGTCGTACATATCAGGCATAATAACTCCGATTGCGGTGGTTTCGATACGCTCGCTTTACTCGCACTTAACCACCGTAATTCATTAGATTTCTGTTCCAGAAGAAATAACAGCACCCTTACGGATAACAATAATACCGTCTGCACTGTAGAAACTTCCGTGATCGCCGTCCTCGTACTTCTTTCCGCTTACGCCGATTTTACAGTTATCACCGATTTTAGCATTTTTATCGATGATTGTGTTGGCAATCTTACAATTTTTACCAATTCCAGTACTTGGTTTTCCGGCCTTTTGGTTAGCTTCTTTTTCTTCATCTGTATCGTAATAGTCGGCACCCATCATAATTACGCCGTCAAACTCTGTTCCTTCGTTGATAATAGAGCGTACACCGACAACAGATTTGTTGAATTTTGCATCTGTAATGATACAGCCTTCAGAAATAAGGGATGCATTAATGTCTGCCTTGTTGATTTTTGATGGAGGCAGGTTACGCATGTGAGTATAAATAGGCTGGGTTTCACCAAAGAAGTCGAAGGTTGGATTTGGCTCACAAAGGGCAATATTTGCATCATAGAAGCTGCGGATAGTTCCAATGTCTTCCCAATAGCCGTCAAATACATAAGAGCTGATTTTCTTTTTGCCAATAGCAAGAGGAAGAATCTCTTTACCAAAGTCGGTGTATTTTTCGTTTTCACCGCCCAGCATCTCTTCCATTGTTTCTGCATTGAAGATGTAGATACCCATAGATGCAAGGTATTCCTTCTCTGGAGGAAGGGCACCGCGGGCTTCCTGTGGAATCTTCCAGTCGTCAATGTTCAGGTCTGGCTTCGGCTTTTCCATAAAGGCCTTAACGTTGCTCTTGTCATCAATCTGCATAATACCAAAGCCGGAAGCGTCGTGGCGGTTTACGGCAGTTGTTGCAATTGTGATTTCGGCACCAGATTTGATATGAGCATCCATAAAGGCACGGAGGTCCATCTTATAGAGCTGGTCACCGGAAAGAATAATATAATGAGTTGGTTTCTGAGTCTTAAAGTGAATGAAGTTTTTACGAACGGCATCGGCAGTTCCTTCGTACCAGCCGGAATGCTCAAGAGTCTGTTCTGCAGCAAGAATCTCTACAAAGCCGCCAGAGAAACGGTCAAAATTATAGGAATTTGAAATGTGAAGGTGAAGGGAAGCTGAATTGAACTGAGTCAAAAGATAAATCTTTTTATAACCCGAATTGATACAGTTTGAAATCGGGATATCAACAATTCTGTATTTTCCGCCGAAAGAAACGGCTGGTTTTGAGCGCTCCTTTGTAAGTGGGTACAATCTGGTTCCTTTTCCGCCACCTAAGATGATGGACAGTACTCTTGGTTCATTGTTTGCCATAGTAAACTCCTTTTGATGATGCAATTATGTATAATAATTAATTATAAGTCCGAAATGGCGTATTTGCAAATTATTTGTGTGTCATTCCCATGCATGTGTGTCATTCCCGTGCTTGACACGGGAATCTGTACAATACTTGTCTATTACAGATTGTCGGATCAGGCACGACAATGACAAATATTGTCATTACGAGGAGCCGAAGGGCGGCGTGGCAATCTATTTTTATTAGAATTCCCTAAACAAAATTTTTCAAATTCCGAAGATTAAAGTAGATGTAAATAATGTGTAAGGCCGCTGGCGGCCGGTGTTAAATAGCAAAGCGTTAAAAAAAATGCGAAAGCATTTTTTAGCTTTACCACCTTGAATGCTAGTAGAGTCTTACAATCAGATGGAG
>JAILCM010000191.1 GCA_024680155.1 Treponema sp. | reverse complement strand
ATAACTAAAAGTAAAGAAAATGGGATTTGGTTTTTCTTGTAAATGTCAAAATTGCAATAAAGAACATGAGTTCATGCTTGGACATGGATATATAATGCCTAGTTTACTTGATGAACCAAAAGAGAATGTTCTTTATATCTGTCCGGAATGTGGGAACTGGATTGAAAAGAAAGTTTCTGTTGATAATGATTCTGCCAAAAAATGTTCTAAATGTAAAACTGAAATGAAAAAATATGGTTCGGAACTTTGTTCTGAAGAATTAAATACTCTGCCTGAAATGAAATGTAAGAAATGTGGCGGAGAGCTTGAAATCAGTCGGGCTTTATTTTGGGATTAGTGTTATGGAAAACGAAGAAGAAAGAATCCGTCAACAGTCAATTGAAATGAATATCAATATGGATTTGGGCTGGGATGATGAAGACAGTGAAGATGAATACTCTGACCGTTACGATGAAAACGAAGACCAGGGCGATATGCCTCATGATGTTGATGTAGAAACTTATTTTAGTTCAAATGAAAAGGATTTGTGCTATTACACTTTTATTCATAAATATAAAAACTGGGTTCAGGAAGTAAAAGACTGCTGCGAATTTTTCAAAAAGAAGTTTGATGTTTATCCGAATCTTTTAATTGCTAACAGGCTTACTCATGGACGCTTTGAAGACGCTTTTAATGATTATTATTCCTTTGATTTAAACGAGGAAGAAAAACTTAAAAAACGTGTTGAGCTTGGAATTGATTATGATGGCGTTCTAAATGAAGATTCTGATGATACTGGAGAATGTTATTTTACTACAAAAGATTACAAGCTTCGCATGATGGAAAACTCCAGCTTTGGTTCAGGTGTAATTAAGCTACAGCGCGTACACGGCTTTCTTTCACATGAAGAAGAAATTGAATACGGTACTGTTTCAAAAGGTGAAGACAAGGAGTCAAAAGCGCATCCTGTTGTTGATATTATTGCAACCGGAAAACATCTTGAAAAACTTATGAAGGAAGAAGGTGTGAGTCCTAAAATCTTTGCACGTATTATGGGCTGGGAAAAGCCGCAGGCAGTTTACCGCTGGTATTATGGTGAAACGCTGCCGAGTGTTGATACCTTGTCTGTGCTGGCGAAGATTTTGAATAGACCTATTGAAAGTCTGTTAGTAACGAGGGAGATAAAAAAATAATTATCTCACATCATAAGCAATACGATGGAACTTTCTACCACCCTCAAGGACACCATTGGTTTCGCCACCTTCCATGACAGGAAACTTCATAAAATCCATAACTTCAATTGCATGCGCATAGCTTTCTTTGCAAAATGAATAATATGAATTTTTAAGTTCTTTAATTTTATCATAGTCAGTTTTAATAAATAAACATCGAACTTCAATAACTTCGCTTGCATCGTCTTCTATTGCTAGATTATAAAGATAGGTTCCATCTGAAAATTCTGCGACTTGTTGAAGCTGAATACTACCTTTTTCATCGTAATTACTAAAAAGATCTTGTACATTTGTTTTCATTGATAAGGCAGAACTTGGTTCTGTTATTTGTTCATTTTCATTTGAAATTTCTTGCCACCATTCCTGTTTAGTTGATTTACAATTTACTAAGAAAAATAAACAGACAATACTAAAAGCAAAAATATATTTTTTCATTTCCCAAAAGCCCCTTTTTATCTTTATTTTACCACGAATAATTATTTTTGAAATTAAAATTTTTCATTTTCCCCCGTGCCCCCAGATGCGGCTTGCGCCTTTTATCCGCTCTGTGAGAAAAGCAATGCCGGAACAGAAGTTTTGATAAGAAGCAAAAAACGTGCTCTAAAGAGCGTATTTTTATAAAAAGTAATTGTAAAAGTGCTCTATGTTTTTGTTATTTTGAATTAGTTATATTAATTTAGAGTGATTTTGAATTGCTTATTATTTTATAAGTTCTCTTAGAGCGCATATTTTAAGAAATTAAAATTATTTTTATATGTAATATATAAATATTATAAAAAACTAAAGAGCACTTCATATGTGCTCTTTGATTTTTTGTAACGTAGATTAAATTTTTTTTGATGTTTTTTTTGACCGCCGCGCGCGCTCCCCCCGAGGTTTTTAATTTAATTTTAATGCGGCCATTGTTGGATTTTCATTTTTGAAAATCTCAATTTCTTCTGGTGTCAATTTATCCGGGTAATCGGTCCAGAAGTTGTAAACCTTTTGGCAGTCAAAGCTGAAAAGAAATGGGCCTTCTTCAGGTTCATCAATTTTGCTTACATCCCAGATTAGATCTGATTCATCGTCCTTGTAAAAATCGTATCCGTTTTTTGTAAGATGGATTCCTTCTTCATTGGTGTTCATAGTTTTATTATAAATCAGGAAGGTGGAAATTGAAATCATCACGGAGCGAAGACGGCTTTTCAAATCCAAGCGGTTGCGAAGCATCCGCAGCTTTTGAAAGCGGTCTGAGTGGAGTTTTGGAAGATGAAACTTTCGGAGTGGAAGATCTCTTTTTGTCCGAAGGACTGTAAGAGGGATTTTTCATCCTGGAAGAAAAACTCGTAAGAAACAGTCCTGGTCAATATCAAGTGGCTGCGTAGCGGGCACAGGCTTATGACAGGTCTGTTTCTGGAGTTGGTGAAATCGGCCCGTTGAGCGTCGGGAGCACAAGGAGGTGCGACCAGAGCGACCTGTGTAGGATTAATTTCTGAGTGGAAAAATAATTCAACGGTGTAAGAGCGGCAACACGGATGTTGCCGCATTGCCGATTGAGCGCAGCCTTCTGGGCTGTGCGATTGAGGCAACCATTTTTCACATACAAAAATAGTTCCCAGAAAAGCCGCCACTGTAGAACCAATTGAGCATCTTAAAACTGCGGGACAACTGTAATGTTGAGTAAAAAGGGTGCCCCCTGTCCCCCCTAAGCTTGAATTACATACCTTATCTTTTTGGGAGGGGGTAAAGGGGGGTTCTTAGGGGGGAAAGGGGGAACACTTTTTGCGTGCCCGCAGTTTTAAGTTGCGACC
>JAILCM010000143.1 GCA_024680155.1 Treponema sp. | reverse complement strand
AAAACTCATCAATTTCTGAAAAATACACAAGCTCACCCCAGGAAGATTTTTTATCCACAAAGCCAAAATACATCATCATTCAAGAAGATATTGAACAAAGCCAGCGCGTAGAAAGTTTTGAAATCTCAGACAAAAATAACACTACGCTCTACCAGGGCACGACCATCGGCTACAAAAAAATTATCCGATTGCAAAATCCAACGACCTGTACAACAACAAATGACGGTACATGCAATAAAGAAGCCTCGTCAGCCTTCACGCCCCCAAGTAACAATTCATGCAAGCAAAAAGCTCCGCCTGCACTCACGCCCACAAATCAAATCATCCTGAAAATAACCGATTGCCGCTGTGAGCCAAAACTTCTGAACATAAAAATTTATTAGCTAATATGAAATCAAGATTAAATATCAAAGAAGAAGGAATACAATGGAATTAAAGTTATGCAAAATAAAAGTCCACCTAAAATATCAGTAACCCAATAAATTCCGCAAATCATACATCCAAAAATTCCAATGGCCATAATAGCTGTAAACAAAATATGAAGAAATAAAACAAGTTTCTTTTTTTGCCCAAGGAGATCGCTAACAAGAAAAATCGTACTTGCCCAGGAAATAATAATAATCACAACATGAAAAGATGGAAAAGAAGCAGAAATTTTTGTTTTACCCGGCAAAATGATTGGTCCATAATTAACAGGAATCAGTTTGTAAAAGCAGCAAAAAAGAACAGTAATTATGTACAGGAAGAACGTTGCCATCAAATTTTTATCAACACCAACGCCATCAAGACTCTTAGCATTTATGAGTTCACGAACAAAAAGTACAGTCCAAAACACACACGGAACAAGAGAAAAATATCCCAAAACCTGAACAAAAATATACCAGAATTTAAAATAACCGAGTTCTTCATTATAATGCCACAAATGTCTGAACCAATTATTCAGTTTGGAAAGTCCAATTGTTGTAAATTCAGGCCCAATCATTCCAACGTCATGAACTTTAAGCGCAAAAATCAATGCAACCATGTAGAGAAAAGAAAAGATGATGATAACCCGCTTTTTAGAATCTTCCATTTTTTTTCTGTTCAGTTTTATTATAAACTGCATTCTTCATTTTTGTAACCACTTCTGTTATAATTTTTATATGAGCAGACACTTTTTTATAACAAGATAAGTACCTCACACAGGAGAAAACAATGAATACAAAATCAATAGACGCAAAAAGATCGCCAAAATCTTATATGATTTACCATGAAAATCCGGAAACCTTTCATATAAATGCACTCGAAAATCACGCATATTTTATTCCGTTTGCTGATGGAGAGAATCCTTTTGAAGCACGCGAAAATTCCAGCCGATTTGAACTTTTAAACGGTGAATGGGATTTTAAATATTACAAAAGCGTACTCGATCTGGAAGAAGATTTTACAAAAGTTCAGGCCGACAGAAAAATAAAAGTTCCATCCAACTGGCAGCTTGAGTTTTTTGGAGACAAAGAAATTGATGTTCCGCAATATACAAACGTGTGCTACCCTATAACTTATAATCCGCCTTTTGTTTCCGATGAAAACCCGTGTGGAGTTTATACAAGGTATTATGATTACAAGGCAAACAAACAAAATGCACAGGCAAACTCCGCCGCCGCACATACACCCGACCGTAAGATTCTTTGTTTTGAAGGTGTAGACAGCTGTTTTTATCTATATATTAATGATGAATTTGTGGGATTTTCGGAAGTTTCGCATCATACTTCGGAATTTGATATTACAGATTTTTTACACGAAGGCAAAAACAAAATTACCGTTGCAGTTTTAAAATGGTCTTTTGGAACTTACCTTGAAGACCAAGACAAAATAAGGCTTTCGGGCATTTTCCGCGATGTTTATATCTTGAGCCGCCCTCAGAAAAGAATTACAAATTACCGAGTAAAGACGATTTGTGATGGGGAAAAGAGTGGGATTGAGCTGATGGTGGAAGGAAGCGAAAGTTTTACGGCAAATGTAAAACTTGAATCGCCGGATGGAGAGATTATATTTGAGGGAGCGATCGCTGCTGCCTGCGAGCTACCAGATTTTAAGAGCTGTGCTCTTAGGGGAAGGGGTAGCGAAAAACCGCGAAGCGGGTTGGAGCAAGGGGAAGGCTTTCCCCTCCCTATCCTTATCCCTGTAAAAAATCCTTTGCTCTGGTCGGCGGAAACTCCTTTTTTATACAAACTTACGCTGAAGACGGAAGACGAAATTATTGGTGAGGAAGTTGGATTTAGAAAAATTTCGGCAGAAAATGGAATTGTAAAAATCAACGGGCAAAAAATTAAGTTCCGCGGAGTAAATCGTCACGATTCTTACCCAGATACCGGCTATTATGCGAGCGAGGCCCAGATTAAACACGATTTTGATTTGATGAAACAGCACAATGTAAATGCAATCCGAACTTCGCACTACCCTAATGCGCCATTTTTCTACAAACTTTGTGACCGCTATGGTTTTTATGTGATTGACGAAGCAGATTTGGAAATGCACGGAAGCGTAAACGTAAATAATCATTTTGGCTGGGACTGGTCTGATTATTCGGGAATTGCACTTGCGGCTGGAAGTAAGCTTTTTAAGGATGCAATTTTGGACCGCGAGCAGCTTCTGGTTACCCGCGACATTAATCGCCCTAGTGTAATTTTCTGGTCGATGGGAAACGAAAGTGGTTTGGGAGAAAATTTTGTTGAAGCGGCAAAATGGATTAAAGCTTTTGATGATACTCGTCTTTTGCATTACGAAAGTGTTCACAAGCAGGACCAGACAAGTGATGAAATTTTTGATGTAGTTTCAAGGATGTACCCTGATCCGACCGGCTGGCAGTCAAACATAAATAACAAGGATGAAAAACGCCCTTACATTATGTGCGAATATTGCCACGCTATGGGAAATGGCCCTGGAGATTTGGAAGATTACCACAAAGCCTTCTGGAGCGATGATCGTTTTTGCGGCGGCTTTATCTGGGAATGGTGTGACCACTCAATAAGTCTTGGAAAAAGTGCTGACGGAAAAGAAAAATACGGCTACGGCGGCGACTGGGGCGAACGTCACAACGACGGAAACTTCTGCTGCGACGGCCTTGTTTACCCGGACAGAACACCACACACAGGCCTAAAGGAAGCCAAACAAGTTTACCGCCCAGTAAGAGTAAGTAAGTGGAAGAACTGCGGCGTGGATACTACAAACTGTGACAAGTCTGGAAAAAAAGTAAGCGAAAACTGCGGTGCTGATAGTACAAAAGGTGGCAACAGCAACTTGGAGGCACTAGACTTCAAATCTTACAAATTCTGGAATCTGATGGCTTTTGCAAACCTTAAAGACAAGCTTGATTTCTATTACGAGATTTCAAAAGACGGCGAAGTAATTTTTACTTCAGATGTGCAGACTGCAGATGTTGAACCGCTTGCAAGAACAAAGGTTGAATTGAAGGATTTCCCGGAGGCGATAAAAAAAGAGATTGAAGAAAATGAAAAAGTTGCTTCTACAAAGAGCGCACAAACATCAGACCCTGCCGAAAACGAAAAGCTTGATTCCACAAAGTGCGTGCAAACTTCCGCCCCCGCAGAATACTTTATCCGCTTTGTGTTTACACAGAAAAACGACGAACTTTGGTGCAAAAAAGACTTTGAAGTTTGTTTTGACCAGCTAAAACTTGGAGCAGAAGCCCCAACCGACGAAGTTACAATTATAAAAAATGGAAGCTGGAAGCCGGACGTAATTGCAAACAATATTCCACAACCTGGAAAACGCGATGAAAAAGGCATTCAGAAAAACGCCCGCGAAGAAATAGCACAAATGGTTGAATGGTACAAAGATTGCATTGTTGACGAAAATAGCACAACAGGCGAAAGTGCTAATGCCAGCCCGCTCGCCGAACAAAACGTACCTTCTCCACTCGCCACACGCACAGCTGTTCATAAAATTACCGCAAATGGAATTGAATACACATTTGATTGCAGGACAGGTTTGATTTCTTCAATCAAAAAAGGCGGAAAAGATATTTTACAGAAACCGCTCAAAATGAACTTTATGCGTGCTCCAACCGACAACGACAGCCAGCGCGGAGAATGGTTCAATAATCACCTGCATGATTACGAAACTAAGATTTACAAAATTACAGTGGAAGAAGGCGAAACATCAGAAGATAACAGGCATACCGGGGCCGGGGCAGAAAATACAAGCGAAAGTTTTGCTGCCCGAATCACTGTAAGGCAATCATTCGGATGGAGCGTGAATCAGCCGTTTGCTTACGGAACAATCATCTACACAATTCAAAACGACGGCTCGCTTGCAATCGACTTTGATTTACACACCTCTTCAAAAGTTACTTTCCTTCCGCGAATCGGAATAAGGCTTTTTGTTGATAAGAGCTTTGATACAGCAGAATATTTTGGCTTTGGCCCAAACGAAAGTTATATCGACAAACACCAGCTTGATTACGTTGGAAAGTTTACGCAGAAAATTTCAGAAATGCACGAAGATTACATTCGCCCGCAGGAAAACAGTTCGCACTACGACTGCCGCTTGGTAAAAATTGTCTCTCCAGATTGCACACTTAAATTTACGGGCACAAACAAAAAAATCAGCTTTAATGCTTCGGAATATACACAGGAAGAACTTTTTACAAAACGCCACAACTGGGAACTTGAAAAATGCGAAAACAACGTAATCTGCATCGACTGGAAAATGGCCGGTGTTGGTTCCAATTCCTGCGGCCCAGCTCTTGCGCAAAAATACAGAATCAGCCTTCCAGATTTGAAAGGTGGATTAAAGCTGGAGTTTGAATAGGTAGGAAGATTCACAGTTTGGAAGATTCAGCAGGGCTTTTGCATTAAATATTTTTAGTAAAAAGTGACCGGATGGCACTTTTAAATAGGACTTGTTTTAATGCAAAAGCCCTACTGTATATATTCTTCTATTTTTTGTGCAAAATCTTGGGCAGAAAGTTCAAGCTGTTTTTCTTCCCCGCCCGCTGGCATAATGTGCAAAACAAAGATGTCCCCTTTTTCTTCCAGCTGCCAGGTTGCTCCAAGCCCCTTACCGATTTTTTCTTCCGCATACGCTTTTATAAATTCGGCGGCAAGTTTGTTCCGGCGGTCATTTTTTGCACCAGCTTCTTTTAGTCTGAATATTTCGCACTCATAAAAATCACGTTTTGAAAGAAGTTCAGAAATTTCTGGAAAAGGATTATACGGAAACTTTGCGTCGGCAATCTTAACAAAATCTGCGCCTTTTTTTTGCAAAAGACTAGCTTTAATTCCGCTTTGAATAAAAAGACGCAGTTTTATTGTAGAAGTAACAAAAATTTCCCAAGATGCCGAACTTTCATTTACCTGGGATTGCGGTTGTAATTCTGGATGAGCAAGCGAAAATTTCTGAAAGACATTCTCTACATCACAAAGTAAAAGCCGTTCCGCTCCTACCCGCACCATATTTTTATGCTGCAAATGAACAAAAATGTCTTTCCAAAAATCAGACTCTACATCATCATACATAAATTAAGCCAGCCGCTAAAAAAAGAATTTAGTAATCTGACCTTATTTTATATACCGGATATTGTCAATATAAATATGCGATTCTTTTGGAATTGGAACCCAGTCATGAGTGATAGTTATACGACGAACATCATTCATTTTATCTTCATATTTAGTAAGGTCATAAACTACAGTGTGTTTTCCTTTTGGAATACTATAATGAGGAGCCGCACACCAGTTCCATGCATCTGTAGCCTGAATTACAGCCCCAATATTGAATGTATATTCTTCGGGATTATAAATATCAACTACTAAATACTTACAGCCAGTCAAATCATTTGTACCATCATAGAACCATACAGCTGATTTTGAAGAATCATCCGGCATAGCATCCATTGTAAGTTCAAGCGAATGTCTGCCTTCCGAAGCCCAATCTTTTGAAAGATTTGCACCTGTAGAAAATTTGTGAGTTCCGTACTGGTCCCAGTCAAAACCTGCCCAAATCCAGTAGTTTCCGTTTTCAAAACCGTCAAAAAGAACAACCTGTCCTTTTGGAAGTTCAACATCAACCTGAGCAAAAGCTCCAAATGAAACAGAAAGTAATATTATTAAACTAAAGAAAATCTTTTTCATAACACGCACTCCTCTATTCAACCTTAAACTTATTCATCGCATCACGAAGTTTAGCAATACTGTCAACGTTCTTTTCAACACAAGTTTGAGCCTGTTTTGAATAATTACTGATTGCATCGGTCTTTTCAGTCATATTTCTAACGTTTGTATTTACTGCGGTTGTCATGTTTGCAATAGAATCCATTTCGTAAGAAACCTGCTTACTTCCTTCCATCATTTCGTTAGAGTCATTTTTAACGTTTTCGGTAATATTATTGATTGTATGCATAAGTTCAAGAACCTGTTCACCGCCCTTGTTCTGCTGCTTCATTGCTTCATCAATAATAAGTTCCTGCTCGCTTACTGTTTTTGTAAGTGCAAAAATGCTCTTGAACTGATTCTGAACCTGTTTTGTAGAAGATGTAACTTCATTAATAAGATCCTGAACATCCTTAAGTTCATTCTGAATCTTTGTTCCCTGTGAACTAGACTCTTCTGCAAGTTTACGAATTTCACCAGCAACTACTGCAAATCCCTGTCCTTTTTCGCCAGCGTGAGCAGCTTCGATTGCGGCGTTCATAGCAAGAAGGTTTGTCTGACTAGCGATATTTCTAATAACCGATGATGCTTCCTGAAGATTCTTTGATCTGTCCTGAATTTTTGCCGAAAGTTCTGCTGTATTATCAATCAAAGACTGACCAATTTCAGAAGCTTTTTCCAAAGAAGACATTGAAGCACGGTTATTTTCAAGAATGTTTGCAACATTACGAATATTTGCAGTCATTTCTTCAATAGAAGCCGAAGAATCAGAAACGCTTGCAGCCTGAACATCAATATTTTCATTAAGCTTACTGATATTTTTTACAATCTGTTCTACAACCGAACGAGCTTCTTCTACACCGGCT
>JAILCM010000130.1 GCA_024680155.1 Treponema sp. | reverse complement strand
TGTTTTTTAGGATTCGGGCGTTGCGGGCAGCGGAAAATTGATGAAATATAATTGTAGTTTTGTCTACTGAAAAATAATCTGTTGCCCGCTGGAAGGGGGTGTGGCGAAGACCGTACGGGCTGAGCCCAGGGGGAAGGCTTTTCCCCCTTTTTTTTTATTTATTCACAAATTCTTCCATTCTGGTGAGGATGGCGTCGAGTTTTTGGGCATATTGAGGGTCGGTGGCCCATGTTCCTGTTAGGCCGTAGATGTCTGGGGTGTATTTTGTTTTGTGAACCCAGTTATAGCGCGGATCGATGAGGGGATTTTGCAGGGGAGTTTCTTCGGAGGTGGCATAGGCTTGCAAATGCTGGATATGGGCTCGGATTCCTAATCCTCTTGTTGTAAATTGTTCGCCGGGATGGTCTTTGTCCATAGCTCCGAGTCCGCAGTAATTATGCCATTCTGGTTGTACGAGTCCGCCAAATTTTAAAAATCCTGTTTCAAGGCACATTTGAGCAAAAGCAACATCGGAATTGATGTTTTCGATACGGGCTTCGGAAATGTAATCGGCGGCAAAATTAAGGATTTCCAGGGTGTTGGTTTGAGGGCCGTTTTGAGAAAGAAAAAATCCTGCAAGTTGAATGGCGGTGAGCTGGCCTTGTGCGGTCAGGTTTCGGGAAATTGTAAGAGGTTCTTTTTGTGACGGAATATTTTGTTTGCCGGGTTCTTTCTGCGGAATTGTTGAGCATGAAAAAAATAGGACGAAAATCATCATAAAGGAAAACGTTGGAAAAAAAGTATTATTGCATTTGATGATTTGTTTGTTTTTGGGTAATGTGAGTTTTATTGTGTGGAAACGGCAGTGCTTATTTGAAAATTGTACATTTCTTGTGTTTGAGCGTTTTGTTGTTTTGAAAAAATTATTCATGTTTTAATGGTCGGATGAAAATGGCTTTTGGTGGATGGTTGTTTGCAAAAAAAAGTGAAAAATGCTTGACGTGTTGGAGAATTAAAAAATGTTGCGGGGGGGGGCGAAAAAAATCAAAAAAATCAAAAATAAATTTTCTAAAACTGCGTAAAAAGAAAATTTAATGCAATATTATATATGTGGAAAAGCAAAAAGGAAAACCTGATATCCGCGAAAAGACTTTGAAGTATGGGCTTGCTTATCCGGTTGATGAAGAGCTTGTAATGATGATTCTTGGCTCGGGAACTAAGGATATGCCGGTGGATGTTATGGCTAAAAAAATTGTGGAAACTTTGAACAGATCGAATCAGGGTGAAGTTGTGGCGAATTTGCTTGGTTTGAAGGGGGTTGGCCAGGGGAAGGCTCTTGCTGTGGCGGCGGCGTTAGAACTTGGAAAAAGGAGATTTTGTCATCTTGGGGCGCATATAAAAACTCCGGGAGATATTGTTCCTTTTGTAAGACATTACGCTATGTGTCAGCAGGAACATTTTCTGGCGATTACTTTGAACGGTGGTCACGATATTATTCAGATTCATGTGGTTTCGGTTGGTACGGTGAACAGGACGTTGATTCATCCGCGGGATGTTTTTGGTGTTGCGGTGCGCGAAAATGCAGCGGCTGTGATTTTGTGCCATAATCATCCTTCTGGACGGAGTAATCCTTCGCAAGAAGATATTGAAACTACGGAAAATCTGCTTGAGGCGTCATCGGTTCTTGGTATTCCTGTTTTGGACCATATTATCATTGACTGCGAGAATTATTTTAGTTTTTTGGAACATGGGTTGTTGTTTACAGAAGAATAGTATAGTAAACTGTATAAGCGTATGAAAACTGTAAAAAAACTATTCTTGTTTGCATTCATTATTTCGTCGATAAGTTCTGCTTTTTGTATGGAAAAGAATTTTTCTGCGGAACAGGTTCCTCTTTTTGCCCCCACACCTTCTGGTCTTGGTATTGGAGATGTACCGACACTTTATAAATATGACGGAAACTTTATTCAGCCCTTTTTGGTAGGCGGAACGTATTTTAACGGTGCGTATGAATCTGGAAATGGTTTTGATTTTGGCGGTGTAATTTTACAGGGCGGAGTTGCATTCAGTGTGCTTGAAAAACTGGAGTTTTTTACTTCTGGATTAGTTTTGCTTGATGAAGAGTTGATTTATCAATTAAACGCAGATGCAAAATACAGTACTGCATTTGAGCTTGAAAACGGTTCATTTTTATGTTTGGGCGGTAAGGCTCGGTATGGTTTTGCTTCGGAAAATTATGGAGCGTTTGGTGTTGATAAGGGAACTGGACTTGGTTTTGGGGCGTTGTGTGCCTTTGATATGGAAAAAGTAAATATCAGCTTTTCGGAAGAATATGTTACAAGTGCGGCGTGCGGAGATTTTGTAACAAAAGGTGATATTTTAAAATCGGAAGTTGCATTCTCGTGGAGGCCGTCTGATTCAATCAGATTTGGAACCTGGGCAGCTTTGAACAGCGATTTTGGAGAATATGTAGAGGGTGTTTCAAAGACCAATTTCTTTAGGGCAGTTGATTCTGGGCTTGAATTTAATACGATTCCATTTGACGTTCCGTTAATAATTTCAGTAAAATTTAAAGTACTTCTATTTGTACAAGATTTGTATTTAGATTATTATACTGGGGAATTAGGATTTTCTTATTTATTCTGATCCTTAATTCGCAGTAATTTGCAGGTGATTTTATGAAATTGTATACTCGTGGGCAGATGATTTTGGTTTCTGTGGCAGTTTTTGTGCTTACAGTTGGAATTATGGTGTTTGTTGGCGTAAAAACTGTGAATGCGGTTGTTGCAAAACAAACTCAGGATAAGGTTAATCAAACAACTGAAATTAGCCAGAATGATGCAGAAAACAAAAATCTTGGTTTGAAGGATGTTAATTCAACAGGAAGTGATGCTGCAACTGGAAACGGGCTTGGAACTGGCGATAATGATAATTCATCTTTTGCAGGTTTAGGGTCTGAACAGACGATTTTAGCGACAGATTCATTTCTTGAAACAAATTCAGCTCCGGTAATTCAAGTTAGCAACGCAATGTACACTCAGGATGAAATCCAGAATATTTCGGTGTACGATGCCTGCAATGAAGCTGTAGTGAACATCAATACTAAAGTTATGGCTTATGACTGGTTTTTGGAGCCGTATGTTCAGGATGGTGGAAGCGGAAGTGGTTCAATTATCGATAAACGCGGTTATATTTTGACCAATGTTCACGTAATTCAGAATGCTACAAAAATTTATGTTTCGCTTTTTGATGGAACTCAGTATGAAGCTGAAGTTGTTGGACAGGATTTAGACAGTGACCTTGCAGTTTTAAAATTTACTCCGCCAAATGATCTTGAACTTAAAACAATTGCATTTGGAGATTCAACTCAGCTTAAAGTTGGACAGAAAGTTATTGCGATTGGAAACCCTTTTGGTATGGAACGAACAATGACAACCGGAATTATTTCGGGACTTGGACGACCTATTCAGAATTCAAACAAAAGAATTATCCGAAATATGATTCAGACTGATACTGCAATCAATCCTGGAAACTCTGGCGGACCTTTGCTTGATACAAACGGACGAATGATTGGAATTAACACAATGATTATGTCTTCTTCTGGAAGTTCTGCGGGTGTTGGTTTTGCGGTTCCTTCTGAAACGGCTGTGCGCGTAGTTTCTGATTTGCTTAAGTATGGAAAAGTTCAGCGTGGAAGAATTGATGCTTCTATTATTCAGTTGAACTCAAGAATTGCGCAGTATGCTGGACTTGATATTTCGATCGGAATGCTTGTTTCTTCTGTTAATAAGGGCGGAAATGCAGAAAAAGCCGGAATGAAGGGTGGAACAGAAGCTGCATATTACGGAAGCCGCAGCAGTATAATTTATCTTGGCGGAGACATTATTACAAAAATTGATGATATTGCGGTAACTTCTCTTGCAGATTATTATTCGGCATTGGAAAGCAAAAAGCCTGGTGATGTAGTTAGCGTGGTTGTGCGAAGAGAGAAGAAGAATGTGACATTGAAGGTTACTTTAGTTGAGTAATGCGGGCTGTTAGTTGATTTTTTTAATGGCAGTTTATGTTGCCCGCATTTGCAGTTTTGTTCCAAAACTGCGTGGCCATTTATACCGTGGGGGCGTTGATGCGTGAATTCAAAGTAGTTTCTCCTTTTGAGCCTAGTGGAGATCAGGGGGAGGCGATAAAAAAGCTTAGCGAAGGATTTTTGCGGGGCGATAAGTTTCAGACTTTAAAGGGTGTTACGGGTTCCGGGAAAACCTTCACCATGGCTAAAATTATTGAAGCTGTTCAGCGGCCTACTCTAATAATCAGTCATAATAAAACTTTGAGTGCCCAGCTTTACCGCGAATTTAAATCCTTTTTTCCGAATAATGCTGTTGAATATTTTGTTTCTTACTACGATTACTACCAGCCGGAAGCCTATGTTGCCGCGCGAGACCTTTATATAGAAAAAGACTGCGACATAAACCGCGAAATTGACCAGATGCGTCTTAAAGCAACTTACAGCCTTATGGAACGCCGGGATGTTATTGTAGTTGCAACGGTTTCCTGCATTTATGGTCTTGGTATGCCTGATTTGTACAAGGAAATGCGCGTTCATGTGGAAAAAGGACAGGCTCTTGATCTTAAAAAGTTTGCAAATCAGTTGATTCAGTTGCAATATTCTCGTAATGATGATGTTCTGGACCGTGGAAATTTCCGCATAAAAGGTGATGTAATAGAAGTTTTTCCGCCTTATATGGAAACTGACGAAGCTTACAGAATTGAGCTTGATTGGGAAGAAATTGTAAGAATTCGCCGTTTTGATGTTATTAACCGAACTGTTACCGGCGAACTTGATGAAACGGTTTTTTACCCGGCAAAGCACTTTGTTGTTCCTCATGATAAGCTTTTGGAAGCAACAGATAGAATTCAAGCTGAAATGGAAGAGCGTGTTGAAGAGTTCCGTGCGGCTGGAAAAATGCTTGAAGCAGAACGTTTGAAAACCCGAACAACTTACGATATTGAAATGCTTAAAGAAATGGGAACCTGCCCTGGAATTGAAAATTATTCAGGCCCGATAAGCGGACGTGCGCGTGGTGAGCCTCCTGCAACACTTTTGCATTATTTTCCTGATGATTTTTTGTGCATGATTGATGAAGCCCATGTTTCGGTTCCGCAGATTGGTGCAATGTACGAAGGAGACCGCAGCCGAAAGCAGAACTTAATTGATTTTGGATTCCGCCTGCCTTCTGCATTTGATAACCGCCCTCTTAAAAAAGCTGAGTTTGACGCAAAAATGAATCAGATAATTTATGTGACCGCAACTCCGCGCAAAGAAGAAATTAAGCAGAGTACACAGGTTGTTGAACAGCTGATTCGTCCGACTGGATTGCTCGACCCTATTGTTGAAGTTCGTCCGAGTGAAGGGCAGATGGAAGATATTTACAAGGAAGTTCGTGAACGCATTGACCGCCATGAAAGAAGCCTGATTTTGACTTTAACTAAAAAAATGGCCGAAGATTTGACGGATTATCTTACCGAGCTTAGCCTGAAAGTGAAATACATTCATTCCGAAATTGACACTTTTGAACGTGTTGAAATTTTGAAAAGTTTGCGTGCGGGCGAAATTGACGTTTTAATTGGAATTAATCTTTTGCGAGAAGGAATTGACCTTCCGGAAGTTTCGTTTATTGCAATTCTGGATGCCGATAAGATTGGATTTTTGCGTTCAACTACATCGCTTATTCAGATAATTGGACGTGCTGCGCGAAATGCTGACGGTAAAGTTGTGATGTATGCCGACCATATGAGCCCTGCCATGGAAGAAGCAATCGGCGAAACAAAACACCGTCGCGAAGTTCAGGAAGCATACAATAAAGAGCACGGAATCACTCCAAAAACAATTTGCAAGGCCGTAGAAGATATTCTTGAACACGAAAAAGAAGATGCCCAGGCCGATGCCAAAATGGATGCAGATGTATTGAAGCGGGCCGCTAACCTCTTTAGTAAATCTGAACGAAAAAAAGTTATTGCTGCTCTCAAAAAAGAAATGGAAGAATGTGCGGACCGAATGGAGTATGAAAAGGCAGCCGTTTTGCGAGATGAGATTCGCGAGATTGAAGAGCAGTACGGGAAGTAGGGAATTAGCAAGGGATGCTATCTACATAGCAGACATCGGCTGATAAATCTACTTTGTTATTCCAGACTTCTTCGCTGTTTAGTTCAGGATTTTTATCCCAGCAGATGTTGTTAGTGTCATCAAGATAAACTCTTTTGAAGTCTTCATAATTTATGAATTGTTCGAAAATTGTGTTTTTTTTAAGATAAGGCTTCATGTCAAAAATTCGTTTTTCTGAATTATTAAAAGTGAGCAATAAAGTAAAATCTTTGTTTGGTGTGACAGAAGTTATTTTCTTTCTTCCTGAAGCAAAATAATTTGCCATTTTTGAGTCAAAACCTTTTGAAATATAAAAATCGACAGAATGTGGCATGAATGTTCCTACCTTAATGGATCAATAGAAAATAAATCCTGCTTTTTGACTGCAAGTTCCCAGTTTTCCATAAGTTCTGTTTGATGAAACGCTGCCCATCCAAGAACCATTTTTAGCTGTTTACTTTGCATTTCTCCTTCAAGAACTTCAAGTTCTTTTATAGAAACAAGAATTTCTTCATCACCATATTTTGCATGGAAATGTGGCGGCATATGGTCATTCCAGTTAATTGAAATTTTAATTCCACGAAACATACTTATTGTTGGCATAGAAATTCCTCTCTAAACAGCATTATAACACAGTTTATACTTTTATTCTAAAATTTTTTTTCAGGTAAGGTGTCTTTATGGAACAGAATGATATGTTAAAGAATTTATTAAACGCTAGAAATAGTGACGAAAGTATTTCTCTAGAAACAAAGATCGAGATTCTAGAACATTACAGAAAAAATGTTGATTTGAATAACAGAGAACTTGTTGATAGAGAATTTGATGCACTTGCTAAGGAAGTTGCTGATAGAATTGAAATGGAAAAAGGAGAGTAAGAAATGAAAAAAAGAATTATATTTGGGTTTATTTTGTTGTTTGTATTACAGTTTAATTTAACTGGGTATGAATATAAATACTATTATGATAAAACGGAAGGGTATAGTGGCTATTCTTATGCACGTTATGATGGAACTCTAAAGTCTTTGGGAGTAAAAGAAGTAGTAGAATATGCTCAGGTGATGAGTTTTAGATTAAGTGCATATATTCCACAGGTACCAATAGGAAAAATGAGTGCAGAAGAATCATTTCTTGTTTGGTCTGCGTTGAATGAATATGATTACAAACAGAATGAAGTTTATTTTGTTCAGTTAAATTATGGAAAGAAGCAACATCTTGATGTTTATGTTTGTATTAAAGAACATGGAAAAGCAATCGATTATGTTGCATTATCAACTACTCCATAAAATAAACTTATGTATTTATTATAAAAAGAATTAGATCTTTTTATCTTTTGTATCCTGTCTTTTTTTGTAGATATTTTTTCCGGCACAGTTTCTGCCTAGCCCAGATTGGAGCAACGCGGAGCGTCCCGAAGGGATGGAGCGGGAGCGGAATTGCGGAAAGCTGGATTTACCAAAACGTGTGAGGCCGGATGTTTGTGGTTGCCGCTAAGTATTGGTTGCTCCAAAACTCTCTGAATTTTTATTTCATTTTGTGACATTTTTTTTTCTTGCCCCTGAAAGATTCTGGTCTTATACTTTATTATAGAAGCTTGAAAGTTTCGTAAATAAAAGTTTTTGGGGGTTTATATGTCACCATTTTTGATTCCTGGCATTATTGTTGGCGCAATTCTGCTTTTGTTCTTTTTTATTTCTTACAAAAAGGTTCCAAAAAACAGAATTGGTATTAGGGTTGGGCCGTTTGGGTCTAAAACTGTAACTGGTAAGGCGATTTTTGTTATTCCGTTCTTGCAGAGAATTGATTACATGACGCTTGAAAATATTCAGGTGGATTTTGTTTCTAAAGATTCAATTCCAACTCAGGATGCAATTAATATTAAAGTTGATGCGGTTGCGAATATTGCGGTTTCTCAAGATCCGGAAACGATGAAAAAGGCTGCTGCAAAATTTATTGGTTATTCTACGGCTGATATTGCAACTGTTGTAACTCCTGTTCTTGAAGGAAATATCCGCGAAATTATTTCTCAAATTAAGCTTAAGGATTTGATTCAGGGTGATAAAAAGGTTCTTTCTGAAAAGGTTGTTGAAAATGTAAAACCGAATCTTTTTGACCTTGGTCTTGAACTCACAACATTTAATATTCAGAATTTTAAAGATGATAACGGCGTAATCAATAATCTTGGTATTGAAAATACGGTTGCAATTTCTAAGGATGCGGCTAAGGCAAAGGCTGCGGCAGAAGCTGAAGTTAAGATTGCACAGGCTCAGGCTGATAAACAGGCAAATGATGCACGGGTTGCGGCTGAACTTGAAATTGCTCAGAAACAAACTGATTTGGCAATTAAAAAGGCATCTTTACAGCTCCAGGCTGATACAGAAGCGGCAAAGGCTGAAGCGGCAAAGGGAATTGAAACTGAAAATCAGCGTAAGGTCTTGGAAATTAAAGCGGCTGATGCAAATATTGCAAAACAGGAAAAACAGATTGAAATTCAGGAAAAGGCTGTTGCAATTAAAGAAAAGGCTTTGGATGCAGAAGTAAAGAAAACTGCCGAAGCGGAAAAATTTGCGGCTCAACAGCAGGCTGAAGCTGATCTTTATACAAGACAGAAAAAAGCAGAAGCAGAAGCTTTTGAAATTCAGCGTCAGGCGGAAGCAGAAGCATTTACCCGCCAGAAAAAAGCTGAAGCTGAAAAAATTGCAATGGAAAATGAAGCTGCTGGTAAAAAGGCTCTTGCAGAAGCAATTCAGGCTCAGGGTGAAGCAGAAGCGGCTGCCGTAAAAGCAAAACTTGTTGCAGAAGCTGATGGTATGCGCGAAAAAGCAGAAGCTCTTAAAGAATATGGAGATGCCGCAAAACAGCAGATGCAGTTGGATGCGCTTAAGGTGTATTTTGAACAGCTTCCAAAAATTGCCGAAGCTTCTGGAATGGCATACCAGAATGTTGATAAGATTTACATGTACGGAGGAGATTCTTCTAAACTTACAAAGGATTTGATGACGAATGTAACTCAGATTTCGGAAAGCTTGGGGCAAACTTTGGGAATTGATTTAAAGGCTCTGCTTGGTAGTTTGATTGAAAGAAAATCTGGAAAGCCAAAGACAGAAAGCGAGAAGTAGAAATGCGGGGCGTTGAAAATTTTTAAAATAGCATTTCCACCGATTGACTTTTTTTACAATTTTTTATATTCTTTCTAAACTATTATAATTTGTGTGGGAAATTTGTTTGTAAGGAAGGAAATAGAAAATGTCAAGAATGTGTTGTATCTGTGGAAAAGCTCCGATGTCTGGAAACAAAGTAAGTAAGTCTTATAATCATACTCGCAGAACTTGGAGACCAAATCTTCTTAAGGTAAAGGCTCAGTTTGACGGAACTGCAAAAACTATTACAATTTGTACACGCTGCCTTAAAGCAGGATTCGTAGACAAAAAAGTAAGAGTTCCAAAGACTGCTGAAGTTGCACAGAACTAAGATTTTTTTCTTGTGTTAGAAACCGTCTTGAATTGTCAGGGCGGTTTTTTTTTGCCTTTTTTTACTTGTCACCTATACCTGTGTAATTCAAAACTTGCACGTGATTTTTCTTTATTGTAAAATAATTTTATGAAGTTAACTTTTCTTGGGACTGGCACTAGCCATGGAATTCCTGTAATTGCGTGCGATTGTAAAGTTTGTCGTTCGCTGAACAAAAAAGATAAGCGTAATCGTTGTTCGGCTTATGTTGTTACGGATGACGGGCATCACATTTTAATAGACATTGGTCCTGAGTTTAGAATACAGGCATTAAAATACGGTGTAAAAAAAGTTGATGAAGTTCTGCTTACTCACAGTCATGCCGACCATTTTCATGGAATTGATGATTTGCGCGTTTTTAGCTGCGAAATGTGGAAAAAGCCTGATGATCCGAACAGTCTGGAAAAGTTTAATGCTCCTCCGATTCCAATTTATACTAATAAAAATACTCTTGAAGATTTGAAGCTGCGTTTTGGTTATTTTTTTAATACTGTAAAAGAAGGTGGCGGGCATGCGAGAGTTGAATTAAAACTTGCGGAAGATTCGTTTAAAATTGGGGGCGTTGAAGTAACTCCGATTCCGATGATGCACGGACATTTGGAAACTGTGGGCTGGCTCCTTACCGAGAATAAAGTGAGCATTTGTGGGACGGCTGATGTAAGAACGGCAGATTGCAGTTTGTCTTCAAAAAAATCTATTGCCTACCTTACCGATTGTAGTTTTATAAGTGATGAATCTATAGAACTTATTCGAAAAAATTGTGGAAAGTTAGTTCATCTTATAATTGACGGACTTAGAATAAAAGAGCATTCTACTCATTTTAATTATCTTCAGGCAATGGCGGCGGCAGAAAAAATTGGTGCGGAACATGTGTGGTTTACGCATATGACTCATAATTCAAGTCACCGCGAGTACAAGGCTTATGTAAAGGCTCATTTGAAGGATTTTCCGGGGCTTGCTGGATGCAAGAGTGTTGGTCCTGCGTGGGATGGACTTATAGTTAGCTGCTAACTTCCCAAAAAACGAATTTTTCATTAAAATAATGTGATTTTAAAAATTTATACCGGAGGTCAAATTGAATACGGGATCTCTGCTTTTACAGCAATTAATAAATGGTTTGTCGCTTGGTGCAATTTACGCGTTGATTGCGCTTGGCTACACGATGGTTTACGGTATCGTAAAACTTATTAACTTTGCCCATGGCGATATTATGATGATGGGCGCTTATGCCGGCTATTTTGTGCTTGTGGCTATGTGTAAAGATGGAGCTGGCAATAGTTATACGGTTACGGTTCCAGCTCTTTTGCTTGCGTTCCTTGCGGCTATGGTTTTGTGCGCCCTTCTTTCTCTTGTAATTGAACGCTTTGCTTACAGACCTTTGAGGAATGCGCCTCGTTTGAATTCCCTGATTACAGCTATTGCGGTTGAACTTATTTTGCAGAATGTTATGCGTATTCTTCCGTTTGTTGGTCCAAACCCACGACAGTTCCCAACTATGCCTTTGCGAAACTTTGCAATTGGTGGTGGCGTTTCTATTACAAACCTGCAGCTTCTTGTAATTATTGCTTCTGCAGTTCTTATGCTTGTTCTTAATTTTATTGTAAATTATACAAAAACCGGAAAAGCTATGCGCGCGGTTTCTTATGACCTTGGAGCTTCTAGCCTTATGGGAATCAGCGTAAATAAAACTATTGCAATCACCTTTGTAATCGGTTCTGTTCTTGCGGGTGCGGGCGGAGTTTTGTATGCTACTGCTTACCCTCAGATTGAGCCTACAATGGGTTACATGCCGGGACTTAAAGCCTTTGTCGCGGCCGTTCTTGGTGGAATTGGTTCTATTCCTGGTGCAATGGTTGGTGGTGTAATTCTTGGAATTGCTGAAACTTTGACAAAAGGTTTTATTTCTTCTCAATATGCAGATGCAATTTCATTCTCAATTCTGATTGTGATTCTTCTTGTAAAACCAACCGGAATTTTTGGCAAAAAGCGTACAGTTAAGGTTTAAGGGGGCAGATGATGAAAAATAAATTTCTTAGAAACACTTTGATTCTTACTGCCATTGCCCTTTTTGCGCTGATTGTACCTTCTGTTTTGATTGGGCTTGGAGTTATAAATCCTTACGTTGCGCAGATTATTACACTTTCTGCAGTAAATGCAATCATGGCGTTGAGCGTAAACATTATTTGCGGAATTACTGGTCAGCTTTCGCTTGGTCAGGCTGGATTTATGGCACTTGGTGCTTATGCTACAATTATTCTTAATGCTAACTTGCACGTTCCTCTTCCAATTGCAATTATAATTGCGGGAATTATTACAGCATTTTTTGGCTTCTTAATCGGTTTCCCAACTCTTAAACTTGACGGCGACTATCTTGCAATTGTAACTCTTGCTTTTGGTGAAATTATCCGTGTCGTTCTTGTAAACCTTGGTTCAATTACTGGTTCTTTAAGAGAAGCCCTTATGTCGCAGAAGGCAAATCTTAGTGCCGCAGAAATTGCTTCTAAACAAAAGGCAATTGATTTCTTCTCGATTTTTGGACCTAATGGTAAGTCTTTTGATTCTCCACTTGTATTTAATCCAACTTTGGCGTTTGTGATTGTTGCAGGTGTTTTGATTCTTACTATTGTATTGCTTCAGAATTTTATCCGCTCAACTTATGGACGTGCAATCCTTGCTGTTCGTGAAGATGAAATTGCGGCTAACTCTTCGGGAGTTCCAGTTTTCCGTTACAAGATGATTGGTTTTGTAATTGCGTCATTTGTAGCAGGAATTGGTGGTGCCCTTTATGTTTCTTTGATTGGCTTTGTAAAACCAGATCAGGCTTCGTTCAACAAGAGTATTGATTATTTGATTTATGTTGTTCTTGGTGGTATGGGGTCTGTTACAGGTTCTGTTCTTGCGGCTTTTGTTCTTACATCTTTGCAGGAAGTTTTGCGTTTCTTACAGAATTTCCGTCTTTTGATTTACCCTGTAATTTTGATTATCGTAATGCTCTTCCGTCCACAGGGATTGCTTGGTTACAAAGAACTTTCGTTTATAAAAGTGTGCGAGCGTCTTGTAAATTGGATTAAAAATCGTAAAAAGGGCGGGGCTGATAAAAAAGCTGATGGTGCTACAGGAACTCAAAAAACTGCCATCGATTCCGCAGAAAAAACAGTAGAAGGAGGCGCAGAAAATGTCTGAAGAAAAAAAATCAGTTTTAAAGGCAAATGATATTTCGATTGTTTTTGGCGGATTAACTGCTGTAAGTAATTTTTCGTGCGACCTTAAAGAAGGCGAACTTGTTGGTTTGATTGGTCCAAATGGTGCCGGTAAAACTACAATTTTTAATATGCTCAGCGGTGTTTATTGTCCTACTTCTGGCCAGATTATGTTCAGCGACCGTACAAACAAGGTTCACATCATTAATAAAAAAACTCCTGCTCAGTTGAACAAACTTGGAATTGCGCGAACTTTCCAGAATATCCGTTTGTTTGGAAATCTTACTGTTGCAGATAATGTTAGAATTGCGCTTCATAATCATAGAATTGTAAATCCGTTTGATGTTTTGTTCCGTCTTCCAAAATTCCACCGTGACGAAAAACTGATGGACAAGAAAGTAGACGAACTTTTGGAAATTCTTAAAATTTCTAACAAAAAGAACGAACTTGCAAAAAATCTTCCTTATGGTGAACAGCGTAAGCTTGAAATTGCACGCGCTCTTGCTTCTAATCCTAAAGTGCTTCTTTTGGATGAACCTGCAGCCGGAATGAACCCTCAGGAAACCGAAGAATTGCGCCAGATGGTAGAATTAATTCGTAATACATTCAATCTTACAGTTCTTCTTATTGAGCACGACATGAAATTTGTTATGGGAATTTGCGAACGAATTATGGTTTTGGATTATGGACGAATTATTGCTCAGGGCAAACCTGATGAAATTAAGTCAAATCCTGATGTAATTAAAGCTTATCTTGGTTCGGAGGCTGTATAATGTTAAAAGTAGAAAATCTTACTGTAAATTACGGCGCAATCCGTGCATTAAAAAATATTTCTTTTAATGTAGAAAAGGGCGAAATCATCACTTTGATTGGTTCAAACGGAGCCGGCAAAACAACAACCCTTCATTCAATTTCTAATCTGATTAAAAAACAGGGCGGAAAAATTCTTTTTAAGAATGAAGACATTACAAACGTTGCAGCCGACAAAATTGTTACAAAACATCTTATTCAGGTTCCGGAAGGACGACGAATTTTCCAGAATCTTACGGTAAAGGAAAATCTTGAACTTGGTGCATATTTGCGTAAGGATAAAAAAGAGATTCAGAGCGACATGGACCGCGTTTTTGAATATTTTCCACGCATGAAGGAACGTCTTCGTCAGAATGCGGGAACTTTGAGTGGTGGTGAACTTCAGATGCTTGCAATGGGACGTGCTCTTATGGCTCAGCCGGAACTTTTACTTTTGGATGAACCTTCAATGGGATTAGCTCCTATTTTTGTAGACGAAATCTTCGAAATCATCAAGAAAATTAACAAAGACGGAACTACAATCCTTTTAGTTGAACAAAATGCATTTAAAGCTTTGTCAATTGCCAATAGAGGGTATATACTAGAGACAGGCGAAATTACAAAATCAGGTCCAGCTCAGGACTTAATAAACGATTCCGCTGTAAAATCTGCTTACCTTGGAGGGTAGCAGCCGTTGCATGTCTATTAGAATGTTGGCTGTTACTAGCTGCTACCGTAGTTTGCGTTGCAAACTACGCAATTGTTTTTGTGAGGTGTTCATATGATTATTCGAGATGTTATGACAAAAAATCCAATTTGCGTTACAGAGGCAACTTCGGTTACTGAAGCAAAAAGGATTATGACAGAAAATAAAATCAGCAAGCTGCCGGTTTTGAATTCTTCTAAAAAATTGGTTGGAATTATTACCAAGAACGATATTGTAAAAGTTTCACCTTCAGAAGCAACAACTCTTGATATGTACGAAATCAGTTCGCTTTTGAACAAACTTACATGCCAGAAATTCATGACAAAAAAAGTTGTAACTGTTGGCGAAGATGAAATTGTTGAACAGGCTGCAAGAATCATGGATGACAATAATATAGGTTGTCTTCCGGTTGTAAAAGATGACATTGTAGTTGGAATTGTTACCGAAAGCGATTTGTTCGAACTTTTTGTACAGATGTTCGGGGCAAGAGAAAGCGGTGTTCGTGCAAATGTTGTTTTTGAAGACAAACCTGGAATTCTTGCAAAAGTTATGTCTGCCTTTGCCGAAAAAAATGGAAACATAATTTCGGTAGTTACCCGCGAATCAAAAGATGCAGGCAAACGCCGTGTAACAATCAAAGTTGATGGCGTTGATCTTGGAACCGTAAAACAGATTCTTGAAGCTTCTGGCGGACAGATTATTGATGTTCGTAACGTCTAATCTGAGCAGCTTTGTTTTAGATTTGTTGATTAAGACTTAAAAGGAAAAATTTTGTGAAAAACCTTGTCTTTTGACAAGGTTTTTTGTATCTTTAACAGTATGAACTTTGATGTTTCTTATATTTGTAATGAATATCTCTTTTTCCAGCAGGACGTTTTTACTCTTGATGAGTTCTATCATTATGTCCGTTCGCATGGTGTAAAAATTAACAAAGTTCAATGCCGAGATCTTTTAAATAATTCTGATTATGTTTTTGCCCTTGTAAATAACGAATATGTAACTAGAGCTGGTGTTTTTATTGGACGCTGGTTCAGTTTTATGCCTTCAAAAGAGGAAGTTCAGAAAAAACACATATTGATTGGTCATCGTTGTATGCCGTTTATAAATCCTGATGTTGCGCCTGATTCAATTAATGTTGTAACAAAAACAGAAAGAATAGAAAGTGAAAGTACTGTTTTTTCTATGAATCTTGCACTGGATGTTTTTGCTCTTTATGGCGAAGGTTATGTGCTTCCTTATATTTTGAACGATAGGGCAAATAAAAAAGTGCCGCTTTCTTCGGTTCAGTATTCGCTGCCGGTAGAAGTTGAACTTACATCCTGGCCTCTTGATAAAATTTCTCCTGATTACAAATTCCGTTATGGTGACCGCATTCTTGCAAGAGTTGTTAATTGGGAAGAAAATGTTGTCGAATTTTCGGTGTTAAAAGCTGACCGCAATACTTCAGCAGTTTCTGAACAGGAACTAGAACGCGAAGAATGGTACACTTATTTTGAAAATGGCTTTCTTACAAATATAGAAAAAAACGGACCTTCTGAATCAATAGAACAGCAGCTTGCTTATTTATTCCTGGAAAATCAGGAGCAGTTGTGTGTGCGAAATTGCGGTTCGGTGGAAGAATTTCTAAAGCATACGAAAAAAATTGGTTTTGCACCTTACGGAGTTGAATCTAGAATCTGGAAAACTGGCGAAAACGTTCCATATATTGGCAGCTGGAATAATGAATTTTCGACCGATGTTGTTTTTTCGGATATGTCAATGATTTTTACTCCGCAGGTAATTGACGCTTATATTAAAAATTTCATAAGTGAAGCAAACAAAAAAAAGAAAAAAAAGGAATCTGCAGATTTTAATTTACTTGTAAATCAGATTTTTCCAACAACTTTAAGAATTACCGGGCCGGAACGTAAGATGCTATTATTGAACATAGAAAAACGGCATGGTATAATTGAAAAGGAATTTAATGAATTTTTTGAACATAAAATAATTCCAGTCAGAAAAAGGATTGTTGAACTTTTTACGCAAGTCAGTTCGCTGCTTTGTTCAATCGGATGTTCCGGTTTAAAAATGGAAGTTTTTCCTCAGCAGGAACTGGTTATTTTGGTTCAGCTTTTCAGTCATCTGATAAAAATTATTGAAGAAATGGAAAATGATTATCTTAGGGATAGTTTTCCAGTAGATGACATTAATTTGTCTATTAACGGAATGGATGAAACTTTTTACGAGGTTGCGCCGCTTCTTCAAAGTTCACTGGATGAAAATATGTACAAAAATATCAAGATTGTAGAATAAAAAGGGAGATAAAAATTTAAAAATGGAAAACGAAAATCAAAAAGTGAACATTGTGCAGTTAATTCATCGTGGTGGTATTTTTAAAAATATAAAAGGTAATACTCCACAAGAAATATATGAACAAATTTCCAAAATGATAGATTTACCCGATGGAATGACTTCTGAACAAGTTTATAATGCTTTGTGTGCGCGTGAGCAGGTTTTAAGTACGGCTGTAGGAAATGGAATTGCCCTTCCTCATGCTCGTGCACCTATTATGAAAGATGAAGAAGATCAGAGAATCTGTGTGGTTTACCTTGAAAAGCCACTTGAAATGAATGCACCGGATGAACGACCTGTAAATACAATGTTTATTCTTCTTACGCATAATTCGCAGATTCATTTAAAAGTCCTTTCTTCTCTTGCTGCTTTTTTCAGAAGTCCTAAATTTAGAAAGGCACTTGAACTAAAATCTGATGAAGCTACGCTTTTTAATTTGATACGTGAATTGGAAGCTTAGTCTTCTTGGTAAAAATTGATTTTGTAATAAAAATATAATATGAGGTATTAATTATGGACAAAAAAGGTGTTGAGGCAGTTGCTCTTTCAATCCGCAGCTTGTCAATGGACGCTATTCAGAAGGCAAATTCAGGACATCCTGGACTTCCACTTGGTGCTGCAGAAGCTGCCGCAGTTCTTTACGGCGAAATTATGAAGCACAATCCTGCAAATTCAAAATGGGCTGATAGAGATCGTTTTGTACTTTCTGCAGGACACGGTTCAATGCTTCTTTACAGTATTCTCCACTTGGCTGGATACAAAGTAAGCATGGACGATATTAAAAACTTCCGTCAGGTTGGTTCAAAATGTCCTGGTCACCCAGAATTTGGTGATACAGACGGTGTTGAATGTACTGGTGGTCCACTTGGACAGGGCGTTTCAATGGCTGTTGGTATGGCAGTTGCAGAAAGCATGCTCGCTGCTAAGTTCAATACACCAAAACATACAATCGTTGACCACTACACATATTCTTTGGTTGGAGAAGGATGTCTTCAGGAAGGTGTTGCTTCTGAAGCTTGTTCTTTGGCTGGTAACCTTAAACTTGGTAAACTCATCGTATTCTACGATCAGAATAAGATTTCTATTGATGGATGCACAGATATTACATTCACTGATGATATTGCAAAACGCTACGAAGCTTACGGCTGGCAGGTTTTGAAAGGTGACATGTATGATGTTGAAGGCATTGTAAAACTTGTAGAAGAAGCTAAAAAATGCTCAGATAAACCTTCTTTGATTATGCTCAAGTCTATTATTGGTAAGGGCGCTCCAAAACAGAACACAGCTGATGTTCACGGTGCTCCACTTGGTGCAGAAGGTATTATCGAAGCTAAAAAGACTTTGGGACTTCCAATAGACAAAGACTTCTACGTTGTTCCAGAAGCTTACAAATATTTTGAAGACAAAAAAGCAGCATTTGCAAAAGCAGAAGCTGACTGGACTGCTGAATTTGACGCTTGGGCAAAAGAAAATCCTGAACTCAAAAAGCTTTGGGATGCTTACCATTCAGACGCTGTAACAGACGAATCTGTAAAAGATGTTGAATACAAAGTTGGAGACGCATGTGCAACACGTGACGCTTCAGGAAAAGCTTTGAACGTAATTGCTGCACGTTTTGCAAACCTTGTTGGTGGTTCTGCTGACTTGATGGGACCAAACAAGACTGCATTTAAGGCAACTGATAACGGAACATTCAGCCCATCTAACCGCGCTGGACGTACAATTGAATACGGTATCCGCGAATTTGCAATGTCTGCAGTTTGTGCAGGTATTTCTTTGCACGGTGGACTTCGCCCATTCTGTGCTACATTCCTTGTATTCGCAGATTATCTCCGTCCATCTCTCCGTGTTGTTTCTTTGATGAAACAGCCTGTAATTTACGTATTCACACACGATTCAATCTACGTTGGTGAAGACGGTCCTACACATCAGCCAATTGAAACTATGACAAGCTTGCGTGCTATTCCTGGTGTACAGGCAATCCGCCCTGGTGATCCAGAAGAATCTATGCAGGCATGGAACATGGCTTATGCTTCTAAAGATCATCCGGTTTGTATGGCATTTACTCGTCAGGCACTTGCAGTTTATGAAAAAGCTGATAAAGACTGGAAGAAGAGCATGGCAGAAAAGGGTGCTTATGTTGTTCAGGAAGGAAGTGCAAATCCTGATATCACAATCCTTGCAAGTGGTTCTGAAGTAAACATGGCTTTGGATGCCGCAAAACTTGTAAGTGGAAAAGCAATCCGCGTAGTTTCTGTTCCAGATTTGAAGAAGTTCGAAGGTCTTTCTAAAGCTGAACAGAACAAGATTATCGGAAATACAAAACGCATCGTTTGTACAGAAGCCGGCATTTCTATGGAATGGCTCCAGTTCACAAGCAAAGAAAACTGCTTCTGTCTTGATAATTTTGGTACTTCTGGCCCTGCTAAAAAAGTTGCAGAGTATTTTGGATTCACTTCAGAAAAGTTGGCTGAATTGTTGAAGAAATAAATTATTAAAAATGTGTTATTTGTGGGCTTGACCCAGAACTAATATTTTTTGATATAATGAGTTGTTCATGTTTTATGAGCAGCTCATTTTTTTTTGAGAGAGATTTTTATGAATACATATATTTTTATTCCAGCTTATTTACTGTGTTATGTTCTGCAAATCTTATTTCTAATAAAAGAGAAAAAACAGCAGCTGGTTCAGACTTTATATTTTAAAGGTGCTGCTTCCTTAGTATTTGTGTTGCTGGCGGCACTTAGTTTTGTTTTTGGTGGAAAGACTCAATCGTTTTTTGCGGTTTTTATTTTTACAGGGATGTGTTTTGATGCTCTTGCCGATGTTGTTTTTAATCTGCGGTTTGCGTTTAAGAAAATTGAAAAGCTTTCTTTTTTGGGTGGAACCTTTTTGTTTTTTACGGGGCACGTTTTTTATTTAATTGCCATGATTCCGCAGGTTGAACAGTTGTGGATTTATTTTGTAATAGGGCTTATTATTGCGCTTTTATCTCAGTTTTATATCTGGCTGGTTTTAAAAGAGGTCTGTCTTGCTTATAAAATTTATGGCACGATTTATATTTTTTCTGTAAGTTCTATGACGGCGATGGCAACTGGTAATTTTATTGCAAATTATACGAGTACTGGGGCTTTGTTTTTTGCGATTGGTGCGGTTTTCTTTTTGATTAGTGATTTACTTTTGATTTTGAATACGTTCCGCAAAGAAAAGATTTACCCAATGCGTGTGATTAGCTTTGTTACTTATTATACGGGGCAACTTTTAATAGCGACGAGCTTGTTTTTGTTGTAGGCGAAGCGGAACAACGTTTTGGATGTAGGCGCGTCGCCCTAACAAAAAAATGAAATCTATTCTTCCAAAAGTAAATCGCCTTCTTTTATCCAGCCGATTTTGCGCAAAAGAAGTCCGAATGCCCACGAAAGAATGCCTGGAAGAACAATGCAAACGAGTACGAGTCCGAGCCAGTCAAAGAATGTTGGACTGATTGCTGCTGCTCCGTGACCGATCGCAGTTTCTGATGGCGAGAACCAGCCTGTAATTACACCGATTGGACCTACCATTCCACAAGTTCCCATTCCTGAACTTACTGCGGCACCGTTCATTTCCATTTTGAAAATACAAGTTGCGATTGGGCCTGTAATTAAAGAAGCGAGTGTTGGCGGAATCCAGATACGCGGATTTTTTACGATGTTTGGCATTTGAAGCATCGAAGTTCCCAATCCCTGAGAAAGAATTCCACCCCAACGGTTTTCTCTAAAACTCATTACTGCAAAACCAACCATTTGTGCACAACAACCTGCAACTGCTGCTCCTCCTGCAAGACCTGTAAGTCCGAATGCGGCACAAATTGCGGCTGATGAAATTGGAAGTGTGAGTGCAACGCCGATTATTACAGAAACAAGCATTCCCATTAAGAACGGATGAAGTTTTGTTGCCCAAACTACTAATTTTCCAACAGAACTTGCGGCAAGACCAATGTATTTTGCGGTAAGGATTGTAAGAAGTGCGCCGCTCAAAATTGTAACAAGTGGAGTTACAAGAATGTCGACCTTTGTTTTTTTGCTTACGAGGTTTCCAAGTTCAATTGCAATTATAGCGATTACAAGAACTGCGAGTGGACCGCCGGCTCCTCCTGTAACATTTGCGGCTGAACCAACTGCGGCTGCCGAAAGAAGAACGAGCATTGGAGCCTTCATTGCATAAGCAATTCCAACTGCCATTGCGGCCCCTACTACATGTGCATCGGTTGCAAAGTTTCCTGCGTCTACAAAAAACTTAAAGAAAATGTTTTCGTTCAAAAGCAAAAGCTGCTGTCCGAGTGTTTTGATGATTGTGCCGATTAAAAGTGAAGCAAACAATCCCTGCGCCATTCCGCTCATACCGTCGATGAGGTAGCGTTTTACGTACTTATTCATACGAACTCCTGTGTAAGGCGTGCCCTAAAATGCAGTGCATTTTTTTAGCTTTACCTACTTGTTTTGAGAAAATTTGGATTTTGTTTGTTGATATACTTGTTGATGTGGAAATCGGAGACTTTATAAGCTCATCAGGCTGTATGGGCATTCCAAATCAGCCACCATTCATCGCAAACGTAACATCTGTGATTGATGGGAATTTATCAGAAAAAGGGCAGTGTGGCAAGTGGGTGTGTAGGTGACTCTAAGTGACAAGCGGGGCTAAGGAGTTGGGTGGAGAAGTTCAAGGAAACGGTGTTCAGGAAGTGGTTTTGAATAGAAAAAGCCTTGAATTATGTTGCAGCCTTCTTTTTTTAGGAAGTCGGACTGGTCTTTTGTTTCTACTCCTTCTGCAATTGTGGTCACATTTAAATCTTTTGCCATATTGATTACCGAACGGATTATACAGCGTGCTTTTTCGTGATTTTCGGTTGTGTCTAAAAAGCCCATGTCAAGTTTAAGAAAATCGATATCAATGTTTTTAAGACTGTTCAACGAAGAATAGCCGCTTCCAAAATCGTCCATTGCAATTTTAAAACCAAGGCTTCGGATTTTTTCAATACGTTCGAGGAATGCGCCCTGTTCGTTCATGTATGCACTTTCTGTAATTTCAAAATGGATTAAATCGATTGGAACTTCAAATTCATCTTTGAGTCGATTAATACTGTAAAACAAAGTGTCACTTGAAAGAGTTTCGCGCGAAATATTTACAGAAATTGGAACCGGATTAAGTCCCGCATCAAGCCACCGCCGAATTGCAGAAAAAGCCATTCTCCAGATTGCATTATCAAGAAAACTTATAAAACCGTTTTTTTCGGCAATAGGAATAAAGAAGGATGGTGGAATTACTGTTCCATCTGGTTTAAGCCATCGGCATAAAGCTTCTGCGCCTTTTAATTCATTTGTTGCGGAATCAAATTGTGGCTGGAACCAAAGCTGAAATTCGTTGTTTGCCAAAGCAGGCGGCATTAATGCAGAAGTTGAAGCTTCAACAAACAAAGTTTCGCGTAAATCCTTTGTAAAAAAGTTGTACGTATTTATGATTGTTGAAGTAGTTTTATCTATTGCAAGATTTGCGCAGTTTACAATAAACGGAATTGATTTTTCCTCGGGAATATGTTCTGTTATGTACATTCCAAAACGCATTGTAACCGGGAACGTAATTTCAAGTTCCGAGCAGTCGAATTGTTTGAATGTGCGTAATTTTTGCATTGTGTCGACATTGTATTCAAGACAAAGAACAAAATGGTTTCCGCTGAATCTTGCGTAAAGTCCGTCTGTTCCGGCAAGTTTTTTTAAAGCGTTGGCAATTATTTTAAGAACCGCGTCGCCGCATTTTGTACCGTACAAATCATTTATAACTTTAAAACGATTTATATCACCTGAGCATATAAGATATTCTTTGTCGGGATTTGCTTCCACAAGTTTTGGAAAATCTTTCATAAAGGCAGCTTTGTTCGGAATGCCGGTTTCTGTGTCGGTGTAAAGGCGTTTTTCCATTTCCTGATTCATGTACCAGATGCAGTTTTCTTTTTTACTGTAAGCGTAAGCAATTGCCGTAGCCATATCTTTGCAGGATTTATAACCGCAGGAGCCACAGTTGATTTCCCTTGATTCTTTTGTAAATTTGAGCATCGTGTTAAAAATTTCATCATACGTGCTTTCTGGAATTACGAATGGCTGACGGAAATGGTCTTCAAAAGTTCGTGCAAAATCATTACTGTCAAGGTTTTCGAATTGTTTTTCCAGATTTTTCCAATTCTGCTCATAATCAAAGGCATGTGGAAAATTATCAAATGCTCTTTTGTAAAGTTCCGCCTGTCTCATGTGAACTTCTGCTACGTTAAAAGTTTCGGCTTGAATCCCAGGTCCACTTGTACAACCGCGAACACAATAAGAAGCATCGGCAAGAAGAGGCTGCACTTCATTTTTCTTAGAACGTACAAATTTATTCAAAATCGTAAATGCTTCGTTGTTAATATTTTCGAAAAATACAAGATTTTCACCACGAGGAAAGAAATACGAAATTGCTTCTTTCATTCCACCTGAACAGTCAGCTATGCGGGCAAAACCTATTGCTTTTAATTCCGGCTCAGCATAAAATTTCTTTATATCAAAATCCTGAATTTTTTTCATAAAATGGTCGTAAGTCATATTGTAACTTATGGTGTACGGAATATCAGGCTGATTAAAATCATCTTTTTTAGAAATACATGGTCCAAGGAAAATAAACTCATTTTTGTCATTCAGATATTTTTTTGCATAAATTGCAGTACACATTGCCGCAGATTGAACAGGAATAATTCGACGGCGCAAATACGGATAATACATCGTGATCATATTTACAAGTGCCGAACAATTTTGTGCAATAAATGCTTTTTGGTCTGCAGGATCATTTTGATGTTCTTTTAAATATTTTACATGACACCAGATTGAAATTTCAGTTCCAAAAGAAGAATCGTAAATGTGTTCTATTCCAAGTGATTTTAAATATCCTACAATATTATATGCTTTTTGACCATAAAGTATGTAAAATGAAGAATCTATGACAAGTGAAAATCTTAATTTCATGCTCAGGGCTTTAAAAACTAAGTCGGTGTCATCATCGTAGTCGCGGGCATTCTGGGAGCAGGTGCTAATACATTTACCGCAATGAACGCATTTTTTAGAGTCGATGATTACCCTAAGAGAGTCATTTTTGAGACGAGAAATATTTGTGCCAAGAATAGAACATTGTGAAACGCATTTGTTGCAGCCAATGCAGTTGTCGTTAGTGTAAACAAGTCCTTTTTCAAATCTTGCCATATTCGATTATTATACCCGATTTTTAAAATTTTTGCATAAGTTCTTCAATCATCCGAAAAACATTACTCGAAAATCTACTCAAACACCAAAAGTACCATTGATTGGTTAAGGTGTTCAAGGTCAATCTGTTCTCCGTAACTTGCAAATCCAATATAAGTTCCATAATTATTTTTAAGCTGATTGGTAAAATCATTGAATCTATTTTTAAGTTCAAAGAGTTGAGCACGTAAAGTACAATTGATTGCAAGTGTGAACGAAGGTTTTGGAATTTCTTGAATTATTTGTTTTTTTGTATTTTCCCAAACCGTGTCAAAATCATCAGCCTCAAGAAGAAACATTTTTGTGCAGTTATAAATTCTTGCAAAATAAGAAATTGAATCATCGTCGTTAATTTTATCTGGTGCGGTAATAAAAAGTTTTCCGTCAACAAAACGCCCCATCGGATTTTGAATCAAGTTGTTTTTCATTTCTTGTTTGCTGATTCCAAGCGTTTTTGAAATTGCTTCTGCCGCTGGCTCGTTATCATATTCGTATACAATTCTATTTTCACAATCAACATCGGTAGCGGTAAATGCATGTTTTGTTTGTTTGTAAATATTTTCGCGGTAATCAAAAATTTTTCCGTTTGTATTATGAATCAAAACAAAAACGCACGTATTTTTATAAACAACGCCGTCTAATGCTACAAATGTAGTTTTTGTTTTAGGATCCGCGTAACTGGTGCCGCCCACAACTCTTATTCCTGTGTCGTGCAATTCGTGATTAAAAGTATCAAGCACAATTTCTTCTCCTTTTGAGCCAGCTGACATAAATTCCAGACAAACTGTATTTTCGTGGTTTGGCATTTCTGAAAGTGCTTTACGGATATGTGTAATATAATTTCGCGGATGACGTGCAATTTCAAAAATAATTCCCGAAGAAACTTCTATTCCCGAAAAAATTGCCAGAATTGTAAGTCCGTCTTTTGAGCTTCCTTGCGAAGAAAATTCGGTGTAGCTCATTGCGCCAATTGTAGTTGCCGTTGGAAATGATTTTTTTAACGCTTCCGTAAAATAAATGAACGGTTCGGGCGAGGAAAAATAAATCAAAAGTTTTGGTTCAGCACATTCTTTGTTAATTTGAGCCACGCATTCAAAAAACGCAGCCTTAGAATCTGGATTTGAACTGAACGCTACAACGGAACGCTTCATAATGGCTCAATTCTACCAAAGAAAAATGCTGTTGTCAAAAAAGATTTTGTGCCGTCTTAACTACAACTCGCCTTACGCGGCTTACCTACGGCCGGCCCTTACGGGCTGCTTGCGCACCGCTACACGCTCGGGCGCCGTTAGTACCAAGTGGAAGCAGTTTTGCTTGTCAAAACTGCAACTGCGGGCAATATACGTTAAAGTTAAAATTGTAACTCGCAGCCCGCAGTAAGTTTAGTTCGCTACCGTCATTATCTGTTGAATTTCGGCGTGTTCAGTTGCGGCCTGCGAATCTGCGGAACTTGTGCGGAATGGTGCAAGAGGAAGTCCATTTTTGCCAAATACTGTGGCCGGGCCGTAATTGTACCAGGCGTAACGCGCAAATCTTGGTTCTGCAACTTTTTTGCTCATCAAAGTTATTGTATTAAGTTTTCCGTCAGTTCCACCAAATGCAAATTCTGCCGGGTAATAAACGCCATCGCATCCTGCAATTTCAAAACCGGTAAAATCTTCTGGAACCGGAGTCCCTTGATTCTGTTCAACAGTTTTGTATTCCTGCAGAGTTTTTTCATCATTATGGAGAACAAAGCCGTCATCAGCATTTGTAAAGGTAAGAATCATTTTGTTTCCAATTATTAGGGTTGAGTCTAACATTGGTGAAAGGGCTTTTTCAGGGGGTAGTTTGTTGTAAACGTTTGCAAGCGCATTTTGTTCCATTCGTTCCGCAAGTACACGCTTTGCTTTAGGATGAATGTCGTTAAAAACTCCAAGTTCCAATGCGCAAGTCATCCACGCGTTCTTGATTGTATTGTGAATTTTTGCCTGAGCTTCGCGAATAAAACACCAGTGTTTAAAATCCTTGTCCTGTTCGTAGCGGTTACCAGGAAGCTGAACAAATACAAAAGGAAGTGAATCGTCGTGCCAATCGGTTCTCCAGTTGTCAATCATTGCAGAAAAAAGTTTGTAGTACATGCCTGGTTTATGGTCGTCACTTTCACCCTGGTACCAGATTACTCCTTTGAGTGTATATGGAAGAATGCGCGAAAGCATACAATCGTAAAGACCTGTCGGGCGGTAAGGATTTTTACAGGAACGTGGTCCCGGCCAAGGACAAGCTCCAAGTTCTTCCTGAACTTTTGCCCAAGTTATTCCTGAAACAGTTGCATAAAGATGATTGCATTTTTCCTGCCAGATTGCATTCTCTTTTTCGTAATCATCATATTCTTTGCATTGCTGTTCAATAGATTTTCCTTTTGTGCCTTCAATCTGCTCTGTGATGTAAGTGCGTAATTCATCATCTTTTTCCAAAAATTCTTTACGCATCCAAGCACTTGCCGAAGTTCCGCCCCAGTTACAACCAATTACACCAACTGTACATCCAAGGTCTGCCGCAAGTTTTTTTGCAAAGAAATATCCAACCGCTGACCACGATTTTTTATATTCAGAATCCCAAGTTTGCCAGCATGTATTTTTTTCGGCTTCGTAAAAATGTTCGTCCTTCCATGCAATTTTATTTGTGTAGTAAAAACGCACGTTAGGATTTTTTGTTTCAGCAAGAGCTTCTGGGCCTTCAGTACAATTCTGGAGTTCAAATTCCATGTTGCTCTGTCCGCCTGCAAGCCAAACTTCTCCAATAGAAATATCCGTAAATGTGATTTTTACAGTTCCTTCTGTTGTAGTTGCCGTGCAAGCATCCGCCCCAGCTTTTTTTTCTATTTCAAGCTTACATCCTTCCTGTGCAATTTGTGGTTCCAGCTGAACTTCCCATCGTTCCCCATAAACTTTCGTAGAATTTTTGCTCAAGAGCGAATCGTTTTTATCAAAAAGAGCCACCTGAACAGACACTCCATTCGAGCCATATCCAAAAATGAAAATATTTTTATTTCTCTGCAAAACGCAATGGTCAGAAAAAACTGCCGCAACCTGGAACTGTGCCATATTTCACCTCTAAAATTATATTACTTCCAAAAATCTTCTATAGTAAATACTAAAATACTCTACTTTTTTATTCAATAATATTTGAAAATTGCAAATGAAAAGGTGCGAGTTTATTGGTGGATGGGCGCATGTGAGTGGGGGAGGGAGGGAGGATGGCAATTTTTTGTACTACTATGTACCAATTTGATTTTTTTTACTATAATATAGTTCTATGGCAACACAACACAAACAAATTGATGAGCAGACTCTTGAAAATCTGCTTTATTTGTCAAGACTTTCTCCAGAAAGTACAGATATGGCTACCTTGAAAAAACAGGTTGATGATATTGTTGGTTATTTTGAGATTCTTTCAAAATATGATGACAGCGAAAATCCTTACGACGCATATCCAAAAACACAGGCCGACAAGCTCCGTGACGATTCCGTTGTTGCAGGTCTCGAAATTTCCGACGTCAAAAAAGTTTCAAAAGATTTCATGGACGGATATTTCCAGGTACCTAAAGTTTTAGGAGAAGGTGCATAATGTTTTATACAATTAAAGATACACGCGATGCCCTCAAAAAAGGCGAAGTAAGCAGCGTTCAGCTTGTAAAAGAAGCTGCAGAAACTTTCAATAAAGATAAATCTGCTCCAATTCCTTTGAACGCATTTATAGAAATTTACGAAGATTCAGTTACAAAAGCAGAAGCTGCTGATAAAGAAATTTCTGCTGCCTGTTCTGCAGGTTCAGATGCACTCGAAAAACTTTTTGCAGAAAAACCACTTTTGGGAATTCCTTTTGCAAACAAAGATAATATTTCTTGCAAAGGTCACCGACTTACCTGTGCGTCAAAAATTCTTGAAGGCTACGTTGCTCCATACGATGCAACTGTAATTGCCCGCCTCGAAAAAGCAGGTGCAATTCCTCTTGGCCGCTGTAATCAGGATGAATTTGCAATGGGTTCTTCAACAGAATATTCAAGCTATGGTCCAACCCGCAATCCAATCAACCGCGAATTTGTTTCTGGCGGTTCTTCTGGTGGTTCTGCCGCTGCAGTAAGTGCAAATCAGGCTTTGTTTGGACTTGGTACAGAAACAGGTGGTTCAGTTCGTCTTCCTGCAAGCTATTGTGGAATTTACGGACTTAAGCCAACTTACGGAGTTTTGAGCCGCTGGGGCGTTGTTGCTTACGGTTCAAGTCTGGATCAGGTTGGTATTCTTGGCCACACACCAGCAGACATTGCAGAACCTCTTTCTTTAATGTGCGGCGTTGATATGTATGATGACACATCTGCCGATTTACCAAATGTAGATAAAATCAAAAAC
>JAILCM010000119.1 GCA_024680155.1 Treponema sp. | reverse complement strand
CCTGTTACGTCTGGAACCATTTCAGTTTTTTCTTCTGCATTACTATATGTACAAGCAGTAAATACCATTGCTGAAGCGAGAGCAAGACCTGCTAATATTTTAATTGATTTTTTCATTTCAATAATCTCCTATTATGAATTGATTAGAATGCTACGCTAGTTGTGAATGGAATAGACCAGTTAAGGTTTGTTCCCTTTGCGTTTGGAACAGCAATCTTAAGACCAAGATCCAATGCACAAGCTCCTACATTGAAGCTAACACCAGGCTGAACATTCATTTTAAGGAATGATTCTGCAAAAGCATCATCAAATGTAACTGCGTTGTCGTTTTCAATGTCGAGGTATGGTGAGAATGCACCAATTGCATAAGTTGCCTTGATTTCATAAGACATCCATGATGGATCTTTGTAGCCATTTTCAATTGCTTTTGCATTTTGTACTGTTCGGATAGTTACTGGGAAGCGAGCCATTACATTAAATGCTCCTGTTGCATATCTGAACATTGTGTCGAATGCAACTGCCTGGAGTGCATTTTCAACAGTTAATTCATGTTTTGTTCCAATAAATGCAGCTGTTTTTGTTGATTTATCAACATAGCTGTATGACCAGTTTTCAAAGCGGAATCTAGCATTTACCATACCATAGAAGCCATCACCGTAGCGGTTACCATATTCAGCACCGATAGCAGCAATCTTTACACCGTCTTTTCCATCATCGCGGAAAGAAACAGCAGCATTGATTGGCTGATTGATTACACCCTGGAGGTTATACATTGCTGCAATACCCCATTTTGTGTATGTTTCATCTTCTGTATCGTTAAATTTTAATTCAGCAAAGTTTTTAGCAGTTCCAGCTGCAATACCAACAGAAACTCTAAGTCCACTGATTGGTGTAACTTCAGCAAGAAGTCCAGGTCCGCTTACAGTAGCATAGCTTGACCATGAATATGTCTGATGCCCAGCAGCAGCCATACCATCAGGAACTTTCCAGTAGTCCATAGTTTCACGCAATGTAATGTCTTCTACACTACCAATTGTTACTTTTACCATATCAATTGGCTTGAACCACAAAGATGCACCACGAACTGTAAGTCCCATGTCATCACCAGTTCCTTTATATGGGTAACCGATTGTAACTGTAGCTCCAGACTTGTCACCGTTTCCAGAAAGAGTCAAGAACTCTTTTCCATCATACTGGTTTACAGCACCAAGGTTCCAGAAATTCAATGTTCCGTCTTTTGTTGCAGTAGCCTGGTCTTTGTCATTGATGTCAATAACACCAGAAGCAACATCACCTTCCATAGATACTTTAGCTGCAAAATCAACTGCGAACATTGATGTTGCACAAGCCAAAGCAATTATACCACTTACGATTTTTTTCATTTGAAAAAATCCTCCTTTTTTTTTAAACGATGTCTACAAACCAACGGTTTTTACGTAAACATCCTTTTTTTATTATGGTAACACAGCATTTTTCAGAAGTCAATCAAAAAATTTAATTTTTTTTTAAGTTTCGATTATTGAATTTTTCAACAAACGTAGAGAAAAATGCAATTTTTTTATCGTCAAAATGAATTGCATTTATTAGAGAAAGAGTAATTATTAATTTGAAAAAAGGAAAAAATTTTAGAAAACGAATTAATTGTTTTTCAAGCTTGCAAGTACAAGTTCTAGAGGAGCATTCATGTCTTCTGCGGCTGTTTCGGGAGTAACATTATATTTTGAGATAAGCTTAAGAGCATTTTCTACAGCTTTTTTCTGTTCGCCTTGTTGCATACCCTGTTGCATTCCACTTTTTTCGCCGGCAGCATAACCTTGTTTTTCGCCAGCAGCATATCCACGTTTTTCTCCGATTGAGAATCCTTCTTTATAACCATTCTTTCTTGCCTGATTACGGATTGTGTTTGCGGTGAGTTCAGCATCTATAAAATCACGTTCGCGGCGCCATTCGGCATCACTTTGACTTATAGTGCATAATGCGTTCTGTGCATACATAAGGCCCTCCTCAGACTGGACAAGTTTCTGAATATATTCAATCTTGTCTTTGCGGTCTGCATACAAAAAGAATTTACCCCATCTTTGACCATGTGTCAACTTTTCAATAGGTTCATCCGGTAATTCGGCAATTTTCGGGAGTTCTATAAAAATGATATTCAAGCGGGCCGATTTCAACTTTTTTCCATTTTTCAAGCGCATTTCGTAGGCAAGAATTGGCTCTTCCTCCGTATTGTCATAGGTAAAATTTAACACCGAAATCATAAATGTCTGAGGAACGTCATCCCAATCCATTCCACGTATTACAAAGTGATTAAGTAAATGCGCAACGTGGTACTCCGAGCGGTTATCAAACGAATTATGACTGTTAATGCCCTGCATCTCAATGTTCAGGATTTTATTTTCTTCGTCAATGCGACAGGTGACGTCAAAAATCGCCTGCTTGTCTTTTTCAGATTCAATCGGGATTTCATTTTTGTCTACTTCAACATTTGTTACAGTTTTTTCAAAAATTGCGCTCAAAAATGATTCAAGGGCCTTTTGAGAATCTTTCGACCGTTGAGTAAAAAGTGATTTAAAGATCGGGTCGAGACGCGGGTTCAAAAGTGCATCGGGCGACGGCCGCAGAGTAGAAGTCTGGGCACAAGACAGGACTTGGTCCCCAATTTGAGTTTGAGCCCCCTCATTCCGAGTTTGTGCGCCACCAGTTTGATTTTTACTTTCTTCCATCAAATGTTCCTCCTTGAATTCACATAGTGCCCATGCACAGGCTACTGTAGGTCTCATAAAATTTACCTATATTTAATATTGCTTTAAAAAGTTCATTTCGGACCAATTTTATGAAGAAATTTTGAAAAAAAACGAATTTTCTTCGATAAAATGTGATATAATGAATTCTATCTAATAAACTTAATAAAAAAAACGAGGAAAAATTTAATGAGTTTAGCAGGAACTTTTTGGTCGCTGGTGCCGGCTATTATAGCTATTGCGCTGGCTTTAATTACAAAGGAAGTTTATTCTTCCCTGTTTGCTGGTATTATCATTGGTGGTGTTTTTTATGCAATCGACGCCGCTTCTGGTTTTACAGGATTTTTGACCCACGTCTTTAGTGATGGTCTTGTTGGCTCGCTCAGTGATGGCGGCAACGTAGGAATTCTTTTGTTCCTGGTAATTCTTGGAACTCTGGTTTGTCTTATGAATAAAGCCGGTGGTTCACAGGCATTCGGTGTGTGGGCAAAAAAACACATAAAGTCTAAGGTTGGTGCCCAGATTGCAACAATTCTTCTTGGACTTCTTATTTTTGTTGATGACTACTTTAACTGTCTTACCGTTGGTTCTGTTATGAAGCCTGTTACAGACAAATATGGCGTTTCTAAAGAAAAGCTTGCTTACCTTATTGATTCAACTGCAGCTCCTGTTTGTATTATTGCACCTATTTCTTCCTGGGCAGCCGCTGTTGCAGGTTTTGTTACTGAAGGAGAAAACGGAATCAGTCTTTTCTGTAAGGCAATTCCTTTCAATTTCTATGCACTTCTTACTCTTGTAATGCTTTTTATGCTTGTGTTCATGCGTTTTGAATATGGAACAATGTCTAAATATGAAAAAGCTCTTGAAATGATGTCGAACGCAGATGAAGAAGCTGAAACTGAATCTAAAGGAAAAGTAATTGATCTTATTATTCCTGTTATTTCTCTCATCGTACTTTGTCTTCTTGGATTAATTTATTCTGGCGGCTTCTTTGATAAAAAAGCAGAAACTTATCTTGATTTTATTGGTGCTTTTGCTGATTCTTCTGCTTCTACAGGTCTTATGCTTGGTTCTTTTGGCGCACTGATTATTACAATTTTCTTTTACTTAATTAGAAGAGTTCTTTCTTTTAAAGATGCAATTGGCTGTGTACCAGAGGGATTTGAAGCTATGGTTCCTGCAATCATCATTCTTACTCTTGCATGGACTCTTAACTCTATGACAGCTTCTTTGAATGCAAAACAGTATGTAGCAGGTTTGATTGAAGGTTCTGCTGCTGGCTTGAAGATGTTCCTCCCTGCAATTATTTTTGTGATTGCATGTGTTCTTTCTTTTGCAACCGGTACTTCATGGGGAACTTTTGCAATTCTTATTCCAATCTGTATTGCAGCTTTCCCAGAAGGCGGAATGAGAATTGTCTGTATTTCTGCTTGTATGGCAGGTTCTGTTTGCGGCGACCACTGTTCACCAATTTCGGATACAACAATTATGGCAAGTGCCGGAGCTCAGTGTAATCACGTAAATCACGTTTCAACACAGCTTCCTTACGCAATTACAGTTGCAGCAGTTTCTTTTGTAACTTACCTTATTGCAGGAATTACATTGAATCTTGGAATTGTGGTTTCAGGCATAATTTCATGGATTTGTGGACTTGCACTTTTGGCAGGTGCTTTGATTTTCTTTAAGAAGAGAAGCGCAAAGAAATAGCCGATAGCTAATAGCTAAAAAAAAAAGCAGTTTCTTGTAAGTAGAGATTTACTTGCAGAAACTGCTTTTTTTATGGGCAGAAGGTATATAAATGAGCGGAGCAAGCAGGCGTTGCGAAAAAACCAGTAGTTTCGAGCCTTTTTTTTTCTGGATGAGCCTAAAAATTGCATTGCAATTTTTTTAACGGCTCTTCTGTTTTAGGCAGGGCGGCGTTTGAGCCCGCTAGAAGGGGTAGGCGAAATGAGGCGGTTGAGCCGAATTGAAGCCGAGGGGAAAACTTTTCCCTCCTAACCGCTAACTCAGAATCGCTCCCTGGTCGGCACTGCTAACTAATTTTGCATAACGGGCAAGATAGCCAGTTGTAACTTTTGGAGCAGGAGCTTTCCATTCGGCACGGCGGCGGTTCAATTCTTCGTCACTAACTTCGAGAGTAATTTTGTAAGCATTTATATCGAGGGTGATTTTGTCGCCTTCTTTTACAAGGGCAATCGGTCCACCAACGGCAGCTTCCGGAGAACAGTGGCCAAGAGAAGCTCCGCGGGTTGCACCAGAAAAACGTCCATCGGTAATAAGTGCAACATCTTTATCCAAGCCCTGACCTGCAAGAGCGGCAGTTACGGCAAGCATTTCGCGCATTCCAGGCCCACCTTTTGGACCTTCGTAGCGGATTACAACAACATCACCTTTATTAATTTTTCTATTCTGAACGGCTTCCATTGCTTCTGATTCATCATCAAAAACGCGGGCAGGTCCTGTATGTTTCATAAGTTCTTTTGCACAGGCTGAACGCTTAACTACTGTTCCGTTTGGAGCAAGATTTCCGAACAAAATTGCAATTCCTCCATTTGGAGAGAAAGGATTTTCAATCGGGCGCAAGATTTCTGGATTGCGGTTCTTTACGGTGGCAATATTCTGAGCAATTGTTTTTCCTGTTACAGTGATAAGGCTTGTATTTATAAGATTCTTTTTTGCAAGTTCTGCGAGTACTGCCTGAACGCCGCCTGCATCATCAAGTTCGCACATAAAAGTATGACCAGCCGGAGCAAGATGACAGAGATTTGGCGTACGGTTTGAAATCTCGTTTATCATGTTCAAGTCGATTTTAAGGCCTGCTTCGTGAGCTATTGCCGGTACATGCAAAATTGTATTTGAAGAACAGCCAAGTGCCATGTCAGCGGCAAGTGCATTCTTAAAGTTTTCTTCGGTCATCATCTGGCGGGCTGTAATGTTTTTATTAAACATTTCCATAACCTGCATTCCGGCTTTTTTTGCAAGAGCAATTCGGCGGCCTGTTACAGCAGGAATTGTTCCGTTTCCAGGAAGACCAAGACCTAAAACTTCGGTAAGGCAGTTCATTGAATTTGCGGTAAACATTCCAGAACAGGCTCCACAACCAGGGCAGGCAATTCTTTCCATTTCGGTAAGCTGTTCTTCGGTTATGCGGCCGGCACTTACACCACCAACGGCTTCGAACATATCGGTTAAAGAAAGATTTCTTCCGCTATAAGGATTTGTTGCATCTTTTCCAGGTAAGTGACCTGGCATCATAGGACCGCCACTTACAAAAACGGTAGGCAAATCAAGACGAGCGGCTGCCATAAGCATTCCCGGTACAATTTTATCGCAGTTCGGAATCATAACAAGGGCATCAAACTGGTGAGCTTTTGTCATACATTCAATTGAATCTGCAATAAGTTCGCGGGTTACAAGTGAATATTTCATTCCTTCGTGGCCCATTGCAATTCCATCACAAACACCAATTGCCGGGAATTCTACAGGAGTTCCACCTGCCATTCTGATTCCAGCTTTTACAGCTTCTGCAATTCGGTCAAGTTCAATATGGCCTGGAATAATTTCGTTTTTTGCACAACAAACTCCAACAAAAGGGCGTTCCAATTCTTCATCTGTATAGCCCATTGCGTAAAATAAAGAGCGGTGTGGAGCTCTTGCAATTCCTTTTTTTGCATTATCACTTTTCATCTGATTGCCTCGAAAAATTAATTTTTATAAATATAGTCTGAACTTACTATAAATTCAATTGCAATTGTAAGGGGGATTTTATAAAATATTTATAGGGAATAAAATGGAAGAAAACACTGACTACACTAGTAGCGAAAATACACACTCAGAAAACACGCAAAAAACAGACTCTCAAGGAACATACACAAGCGATTTTGACGGTCTCTATTTTTCTTTTGAGTCTGAACAAATAAAAAATGTACTCTTTGATTTTTCTTTTGCAAAAGTAGTCGTTATTGAAGGAGATTTTTTTTCTGTAGAAACCCGCGGAACTGTAAACAGTAATTTTTTGTGCTTTGTAAAAGATGACGACACTTTAATAGTAAAAAACGAGCATCCCTTTGAACAGTTTAATTTTATGAGCCATGACAGAACACGTACTTTTCCACGCATTCTGATTACCGTTCCTCCAAAATTTGAATTTGAAAGTCTGCGCATAAAAATGAACGCCGGGACATTTACTCTGGATTCTGTTCCGCTTAGTTGTAAAGTCGGTTCAGTTAAAGTGAACGCCGGTGAATTAAAAATTGATTCTGTGGTCGGTGGAAACATTGATTTTTCTTGTGGTGCAGGTTCAATTTTATTTGATGGAACTATAACCGGACGTTGCAACGTTGATTGCGGAATGGGCTCGATTGTTTTGAATATAAAGGGCAATTCAGCGGATTATTCATGCGATTCAAAAACGGGGCTTGGTTCTGTAAAATTGAACGATGAATTGCTTTCTACTCTGGGACGCTCTTATGCAGATAAAATTTGCCAGAATCATATTTCGGTAAACTGCGGACTTGGTAATGTAGAATTGAATGTTCATAAATTTTAATGAGAAATTTTGGTGCACAAAATTTTGCGGGAGACATAAAATGAAAAAACTTAAAAAATCTGATAAAAAAATATTTTTGGGTGTATGCGGTGGAATTGCTGAATATTTTAAAGCTGACCCTACTCTTGTAAGAATAATTGTTATAATTCTTGCCGTTCTTTTAAGTTTTATTCCAATTGCCGTAATTTACCTTTGTGCCGCCGTAATTATGCCCGACAATGATGATATTGAACTTAATGCCGAAGATGTAGAAATTAAAGATGATGATTCAAATGCCGGTAATGAAAATGAAAAAACTAGCGGTAGCTCAACAAACAGAGCCCGTACAAATAAAAAAAGCGGCGAGTCCCAAAATGAAACTCACCGCTCCGACCAAGAATTCAACAGCTACTTTGAAAAATAGCCGTTAATCCGCCTACTCATATTTATCCTGAATAACTAGCTTTACCAAAGAATTATTCTTTATGCTAAGTTTTCGTCTCTGATCGTTTAATGTTTCTTTATCAAGTGCAATTCTTGACTGGTCACAAACGGTCTTACAATATTCAGAAAGATGACTTGGAGAAGAAGCTTCGCTTGCAAGAATAACGTTTTTCTTAGAAATATAGTGATAATAGAACTGCATGAATTCTGCGTTGTCTAAAGGAAGTTCGTACAACAGGAATACACGCTTAAAATCCTGGATTCGGGCAATTTTAGTACAGCATTCAACAAGTTTTTTTGAGAAAGTTTCAGTTCCATCTTCGCCGACTACAACTTTTTCTGCAACTACAAACAAATCACTGTCTACAGGAGCTTCCCCAGCTGGAGTAAATTCGAGAATCTGGCTTAATTTTACAGAATCTATAAGAATCTTTGTCTTGCTGTCGATTCCAGAAGAATTATCATCTTCATTTTGAACCGTCTGCTGCTCAGCTTCTGCTTCTTCATGTTTTGCAAACAAGTTAGCAAGTTCATCTTCTGTAATTGCCGCACTCTTTTCAGCTTCTGAAGCCCCACCATCGTTCATAATGTCCATCATTTCGCTCAAAACTTGAGTTTCTTTGGCATCAACTGCTGGTTCAGCAAATTTCTCTTCGCGAGCTTTTTCTTCACCCATGATGTCTGCAAGCATGTCATCTACATTACTCTGATCTGCCATTATATTATTCTCCTTTTTTTCTTTCTCACTATCAGTTTCGTTTATTTCATCTTCCAAAGAAGATTTATCATCAATTACAGAATAAAATTCTTCTTCGCTAGCACCTAAATCAACTTCTTCAAAATCGTCATCTTCGGGTGCTGTATCATCAAGATTTTCTTCATAGAATTTTACATCATTCTGCGGAATTTTACAAATTTTAATTACACATTCTTCACCGCCAACTGTTTTTTTATACAAACAACCGTCTTCTTTCTTTACAAAAAAGAGCGGATTTTCGCCGTTTATGCGGATATTCTGAATTGCATTGCAGCCTTCAAAAGCATCCGGAGCAATTTCTTCTATCGATTCAGGAATTACAAGAGCTTTCAGCGAAGTACAATCTGCAACCGCCCGCGAAAGGATTGCCTTAACTGTAGGCGGAATTACAAGCGAAGTAAGAGATGTACAGCCTTCAAAAACCGATTCTGGAAGTGTTGTAATACCAGCTCTGAACGGAATGTCAGTTAGCGATTTACAATTTTGGAAAAGTCCGTCTGGAAATTCAACAAGTGAATTTGGCATTGTAACTTTTTCCAAAGCAGTACAACCAGAAAAAAGATAAGGCGGAAGTACGTTTACATTTGCAGGAAGTTTTACTTTTTTAAGCTTAACGGAATCTTTAAAAAGACAGTCGCCAATGCCTTCAACTGAATCTGGTAACGAAATTGATTCATAAGGACATTCGGTAAAAAGTTCATCTTCCAAAAAATGCACGCCGAACGGAACACGACCTGTAAACTCGCCGGTAGAAACGTCAACACCCAAAAGTGTGCGCATATCCTGCGAATACAAAAGTCCATTCTTTTTTACATACATCTCGCTCATATATTATATTTTACTATGGATTTAGCTTTATCGCAATTAGAAAAAACAGCTTTTATAAAAACCTAAGTCGCAATTTTATTTTTCTTTTTATTTTTCTTCTATTTATATTATTGCTTTTGCAAAATTAATTCTGCAACTTTAGAGCCCATTTCTTTTGTACCAAGAAGCTTATTCTGTGCACGAACTTCTTCCACATTTCCAGCAATATCTATTGTACGCCAGCCTTGGTCCAAAACTGAATTAACGGCTTTTTCGATTGCAAGAGCTTCTTCTTCCAATTTAAAGTCGTAACGTAACAGCATGGCTGCAGAAAGAATTGTGGCAAGTGGATTTGCAATGTTTTTTTCGGCAATATCTGGGGCAGAACCGTGAATAGGCTCGTACAAACCAGGACCACTTCCATCTCCCAAAGAAGCAGACGCAAGCATTCCAATTGAACCCGTAATTTGAGAAGCTTCGTCCGACAAAATATCCCCGAACATATTGGATGTAGCAATTACGTCAAACTGGCGTGGATTACGAACCAGCTGCATTGCCGCGTTATCAACGTATAAAAAGTTTAATTCAAGGCAATTGTATTCCGGGCGGGAGTGAAGTTCGGTTGCTATTTTTCGCCAGAGAAGACTTGAAGTAAGGATGTTTGCCTTATCTACAACTGTCACTTTTTTTTGTCGTTTAAGAGCTGCATCAAAGGCAATCCGCAGAATGCGTTCAATTTCGTGACGGGAATATTTTTCGGTATCCCAGGCAGTATTTCCGTCGCTAGAAGTTCCAGATTCTCCAAAATAAATGCCGCCGGTAAGTTCACGAACAATCAGAATATCAAGGCCGTTACCAACAATTTCATCTTTTAAGGGGCAGGCAGCCTTTAATTGCGGGAACATCAAAGCCGGACGAAGATTTGCAAAAACTTTCATTCCACCGCGCAAGCCCAAAAGCGCCTTTTCTGGACGTAAATCAGCATTGCCAGTATCCCACTTAGGACCACCAACTGCACCAAGAAGAACGGAATCAGATTCAATACAAAATTTCAACTGTTCTGGGGGGAGCGGATTTCCAAATAAATCGATTGCAGCGCCACCAGCGATAACCTTTTTGTATGAAAATGTATGCCCGAATTTTGTCGCAACTGCATCAAGAACTTTTACAGCTTCTTCAACAACATCAGGACCAATTCCGTCTCCAGGAATCAAAGCAATCGTTTTATTCATTTTGCGCCCCCTAAATCTCGCCGCTCAACCCAACGTTAGTATTTTTTCAACAACACGGCAAAATCATTTTTCAAGAATCACGCGGTTATAACGTTTTTCAATATCACGAATCAATTTATATTCAAAAGAATCGCACAAGGCTATCCACGACGCTTCAATCAAGTCGCACGAAACTCCAACCGTAGTCCAGCTTGCTTCGCCATCAGTTGTTTCAATAATAACCCTAACTTTAGAAGCAGTTGCAGATTTTCCGTCAAGAATACGAACTTTAAAATCAATAAGCCTGAGATGAGCAACAAGCGGATAAAATTTTACAAGAGCCTTACGCAAAGCAATATCAAGTGCATTTACAGGACCATAACCTTCGCCTGCTGTAATTTCAATCTGGCCGTCAACTTCAACTTTTAATTGAGCGCAGGAATAAACATCCTCTTCCGGCCGCGGGTTAGACCCATTGGTCTGGTAATAATGCAATTTAAAAAACGGCTTATACTGACCAATAAATTTACGCACCATCAGCTCAAAACTTCCGTCAGCACCTTCAAACTGGTAACCTTCAAATTCAAGTTCCTTCATGCGGGCAATAATCTGGTTCACAACAGGATCATTCTTTTTAAGACTTGGGAAAATCTTTTGAATTTTTTCCAAAACCATACTTCGGCCTGCAACTTCGCTCATAAGGAAAACACGCGAATTACCAACAAGTTCAGGTTCAATATGTTCATAAGCCAAAGGATTTTTTAAAACCGCATCAACATGCATTCCGGCTTTGTGAGCAAAGGCACTTTTACCAACAAAAGGAAGCTGAGGATTAAGCTGAATGTTCGTAATTTCTGCCAGGCGATTACAAATTGCAGTAAGAATTTTTAAATTTGGCTGCGGAATACATTCACAGCCCATTTTAAGCTGTAAATCCGGAATTAAAGTAGAAAGATTTGCATTTCCTGTACGTTCGCCAAAACCAAGCAGAACCCCCTGAACATGCACAGCGCCTTCTTTTACCGCAAGAATTGAATTTGCAACAGCAAGCCCGCAATCATTGTGAGTATGAATACCAATTTTTAATTTGCCGGCTTTAATTGCCCCAGAAAAATGCTCCATTACAGCACGAACCGCAGCCGAACATTCATCCGGCATCATTCCGCCTTTTGTTTCGCAAAGACAAATAGTTTTAGAGCCGCCTTCAAAAGCCGCATCAAGAGTTTTTAGAGCATAAACTTTATCTTCTGTGTAAGCCGTAAAAAAATGTTCCGCATCATAAATAACTTCACGGTCATTTTTACAAAGATACTCACATGAATCCTTAATCATCAAAAGATTTTCTTCCAGCGTTGTATGAAGAATTTCGGTAACATGAAGCGGCCAGGAT
>JAILCM010000111.1 GCA_024680155.1 Treponema sp. | reverse complement strand
AGGGTCTTTAGCTCCAACAGGAATAATAAGATCTGTAGGAGTTGCAGCAGTTGTAACCATCATCTGACCGTTTACTTCTTCTGCCATCCATCCCTGAACACGCATACCGTTTGCAGGATTTACCAAAGTTCCTTCGCTGTCTACGCTGAATGCACCGGCTCTTGAGTAGAAAGTTTCTTCACCATTTTTCAAAACAAAGAAACCGTTTCCCTGAATTGCAATATCAGTTGAAACACCAGTAGACTGCAAGTTACCCTGATTAAAAATATTATCAATGGCAGCAACAGTCATACCAAGTCCAACTTCCTTAGGGTTTACACCACCAAGTTCTTCAGTTGGTTTTGCAGCTCCGGACATCTGCTGACTAATCATGTCCTGAAAGTTTACACGACCACGTTTAAAACCGATTGTGTTTACGTTTGAAATGTTGTTACCAATTACGTCCATTCTTGTCTGATGATTCTGCAAACCAGAAACGCCAGAATAAAGTGATCTCATCATATATAGACACCATCCTATCTATTTTTATATTCAAACTTAATTTGCATAAATTGCAGAAATCTTATCCATTGTGTAATAGTTACCATTCACAAAGATTTGAGGATTCTCGCCACGGGTGGCCTGTTCAACAACGCCCTCAAATTGATTTCCACCTGCCGTTATCTGAACAGTTTTTCCTAAAGTTGAAGCAGCCTCTGAAGCATTAATAAATGAAGCCATCTTTTCAAAAGCTGTACTCATGTTTGTCATCTGTTCCAAAGAAGAGAACTGTGCCATCTGGGCAATAAATTCTGTATTCTCCATTGGACTTGTCGGGTCTTGATTCTGCATCTGCGTAATAAGCAGTTTCAGAAAATCATCTTTTCCAAGCTCCTGACTAGTCTTTCGACCATTAATCACATTTGACTTATTGAAAAAATCAACTGCACTATCTACAGAAGCTTTTTCCGCTGCCGTCATCTGTGTACGCAATGCTGGAGCTGTATCCATTGCGCTGAACTGTTGTGTGTTAAGTACTTCCATCATATCCTCACTCACATTTGCTATATCTACAGGCTTTTACCCCTGTAGACCCGTATTTATCTTATCGTCTGTTTATGCAACGATGTTAATTGAATATTCAGAAAATTTTTCAAAATTTTCCTGCATAAAATCTAAATCACTTGCAGTTTGAACTTCTGCACCTGAACCAGCGTACATCTGTCTTGCAACAAATTCATTTCCGTCATAAAGATTTTCAAAACTTTGATTTCCCTTATTCTGTGAGCCGTTATTCATTGCAACATCAAAACCAGAAACGTCAAAACCTTGTTTTATAAAAGCTTCGCGCAAAGTTTCGGAATTATCTTTAAAAACCTGCAATGCTTCTTTTGAATTAACTGTAATCTGACCGCTGATTGTTTTTCCGTCCATAGAAATATGAATTTTTACATTTCCAAGGTCATCTGGATGCAAAATAAGGTTGATTGTTCCCTGATCATTATCTTTAAGAACGATTGAACCAGCTTTTACAATATCAGGAACATTTGCTTGCAACTGATTATTGAGCATTGCCTGATAATTTGAACCGTCAGCACCTGCAGTCTGATTATTCAAAGAAAGCACGTTATTTTCTGCGTTCTGGCTTCCAATTTCCATTGTTACCGACGCTTCATCTTTATTTACAGTGAATTCCGCAGTTTTATTTTTAAGTCCAAAATCTGAATTGTTGTTTTTTTCAACTTTTTCTTCTGATTCAGTTTTTGTACGTAAATCTGTTACTGTTATTTTCTTTTCTGATTCATTTTTTGAAACTTTCTGATTGTGAAGATTTTCAAATGAATCTGAATCAGTTTTTTCGCGACTTCCAACAGCTTCATCATTTTTTAAAAGCTGATTAAAATCCTCAAATTTTTCGTTTTCGTTCGCGTCTTTTTTTGCAGATTTTACGTTTGCCTGTGCCACAATCTGTGCTTTTTGAACAGTTTCCGCTGGTTTTTCAAGAATTTCTGTTGAATTTTCTACGACAAGAGCTTTTTCGTCAGCTGCATCTGTCTTAGATTTTTCTGTAAGCTCAGAAATTCGGTTGAAAGAGCGTGAAACTTGTTCTGTTGCGGCATTTTCCTGTACAGGACTTTGAATATTTGAATTTTCATTAAGTTCCTGTACATTTTGTTTGCCGGAATTCTTTTTTACAAGCTTTTTTTTATGTCCTGATTCAGAATCATTTACTGCAAAATCTTTTGTTTTTTCAGTTTTTTGAACAGTTTCATTTTCTTCAGATTTTACCGAACTGATTTTTTCGTCTGTTTCTGTCTGCGATTCAGGCTTGTTTTCTTCAGTTTTTGAACTTTTTTCAGTTTTTTTATCTGAAGCAACGTCTTTTACCTGTTCTTTGGCAGATTTCTCAGTGGTATCTGAACTTTTTTCTGTCTGTGATTCTGATTTTAAGGAATTCAGCATTTCTGCAAAAGAAATAGAATTTGAGGAGTTTTGCGGAATTTGCGTATTTTTTGAAATCTGAACGTTCTCAAGCGGTTGCCCGGAACTTAAGATAATGTCTGCAATAGCCTGCATTCAGCACTCCTTTTTTTCCGTAAACGGATTGAAGGATTGCCGAATCTTTTTTTTATTCCAAAGTTTCCGGTTTGCTCACCATCTTGCGCTGTATTTCTGCAGCCCGCTCGGAAGGCATAAGAGACAACCAGTAAGACCCCATGGAAGCAGTATTGTTTTGAGCTGCAAGTTCTTCAACCTTACGCAGAACATCAATTACAAGCTGATCGTTCATTGCAAGAAGAATATTTACTGCCGCTTCAGGACGCATACCGTTCAAGTTATTGGCAATCTGTTCAATGTTTACATTTATATCTTCGTATTTTTTTTGGGTGAGGTTAAATGTTTTTTCTCGTTCTTCCTGATTTTTCTCCCGCTCGTCAAGTTCGGCAGCAGTCTGTGCAAGAAGATTTTCCTTTGCAGTTATGTCAGATTCGCGTTTTTCAAGTTCTTCAGTCTGAATATCAAGTGATTCTTGAATTTTTTTAAGACGGTCTTCGTCAATATTTACGGCAAGAGGTTTTGATTGTGTAACGGTAACAGAAGTTTGAGGTTCTTTTCCAATTAACTTATAAACAGGTGCAAACACCGAATTTAAGCGAATAATTCCAAGAAAATTAAACCACAAAAGTCCTGCGGCAACCAGAATAAGAATTATCAAAATGAGAACGAATGATTTTCCAAGCGTTTTCTTTACCGACACAATTTTCCTCTCTTAAAATCAGTCAATCTAAAATCAGTCAATCAAACCGGAGATTGCGGCTCCAAGTGTAATATCATTATCACAAGAAACGATTTCCCAATAAATTCCAAGCTGATTTGTAAGAATTTCATCAAGATAACCGTAAACTCTGTTTTTAACCATGTAAGTTTTAAAGAATGTAGTTCCATCGCACAAAATGCACACTGGTTTAGAAGCATTTTTACCCTCGCCAGTTTGAATAGCACACGCAGTAAGAATTGCGGCAGCGTATCGTGCTGAACGTTCTACAATTGCATTCAAAATCTGGAAAAGACGGTCGTTATCTTCTTCTGTTGCAATTTCAGCAGCAATTTTACCCAACACATTATCCTTGTTGTAAGGTCCGTGGAGAAATCCGTCCATTTCAATAAGTGTAAGATTTTCTATTGCAAGAATTGCTTTGTTTACAGCGTCAGAAAAAAGTTTATCTTTTGCGGCATATTTGAGTGCTATCAAACTTACAGGACCAAGGTAAGCCCCGGAACAAAGCTTTTCAAGATAGAAGGTTCCTGGACGAACTGTAGTTTTATCAAAATCAATGTCAAAATCAGAACGGTTTACACTAAGGAATTTTCCGCTTTCGCAAACAATAATCTGTTTTTTAATTTTGCAAGCATCACAATCCGGCTGAAGATAAGCGGCATTCATTCCTGTTCCCAAAATATAACCAATATAAGATGAATATGAAGTTCCTTTTGCGGCACATGCAGCACCAGCAAGCAAAGCGGCAACTGTATCGTTACACAAAGTAATTCTTTTAATTGAATTCCATCCGCGTTCAGCAAGAGCAGCTTTTAGGCACTCACCTACTTTTGCACCAACAACTTCGGGAGCTTTTACTTCCTTTGAAAATCCCAGCAAGATTCCGTCGCCGTCTTCCTGTATTTCCATTGGGTACGAAAAACAAAATCCAATTCTGTCAGATTTATTTTTAAGGTGTTCAAGATTATGCGCAATCTGGGCAAAGAATTCTTTTTTAGAAAGTTCCTTTTCTACGCCCGGCATACGAGTTTTTTCCATTTCGCTAATCTGGGCATTTCCATCTTTATCAAAACTAACAAGACATGAACGGAAATTTGTACCGCCCGCATCAATTACAATTACAGATTTTCCACAAGCAGACTGTTCCGGTGGATTACAAAATGTACGAATCATATCCTGGTCGGCAGGTTCTTTTTTAAGACCTTTCTGCATATCATCAAGGATTGCAAGAGCCGAAGAGTATATATCCACATGATTTACAAAATTGTGACGTGCTAAAAACGCGCTGACTGCTTTATTCATTTTTTTATCCACCTTATAAACATTTTTATTTATTATACCACATTATTGCAATGGAGCAAAATATCCTGTTTCATCCCGTCCGCTTCTATTTAAAAGATAAACTTCAACTTCAACAGGAAGATACTTTTCTCCAAAATTTGTAGTCATTGTAGAAGTATACGAAAGCTGATAGATTCCCTTTGGAAGTTCCACAATATCATTAACTACAAAGCCCAAACCTTCCGGCCTGTAAATATAATACAACTCACCAGGAGTATTTTTTAAAAGATAATCATATTCTTCGCTTACAGAATTCTGCGAAACCTGAATCATAGAAAAATCAATTGAATTATTATCAAGGTAAGCAGCAATTTCAGCAAGCGTATACTTAGAAAAAGAGCCGGTACCAACAGAACCATCCGTAATCAAAATGATTGCACGTTTTTTTGCCGCATTTATAAGGTCGTTTGCAGAAAGTCTTAACGCTAAATCTATTGGTGCATGGGCTGAAAGCTTGCCTTTTAACGCTTCTAAAGTAAAATCTTTTACTCCATAAGGCTTTCCAAAATATTCTGTAATAGGAATGTCTCCTGCAGAAACTACACGCAAAACAGAGCTTTCACTCATAGATTCCGCAATTTCTTTTACGGCTTTTTCTATTTCTGCTTTGTAAAGTTTATTTGAATTAGAACGGTCTATTACAATAGTGATATCGGCTTCTGTATTGTTAGACGCACTTCCAAGATATTTTACATTACCAACCTGCCGCTTATTTTCCGAAAGATAGAAGTTTTCCTGTGCAAGCCCTACTACCGGCTGACGGTGACGATTTTCAACTTTTACTTCCAATGTTACGTTCGGAAATTTAGATGCATCAATTTCTTCAAGCTGAACAAAAAGACCGCCTACAAGTTCCTGAACCCGCGACATTATATAAATTTCGTTCGCAGTAAAATCTGCCGCAATTACATTGCCGTTTACATCTGGAGCAGCCGCCATTACACGCGAAGGATTATTTCCTGTACGAGCATATTCAAACAAAGCCCCGGAATCCTTATCAACCGAAATTATACGGTTCTGATCGCAAACAATAATTACATCTTCCCAAAGTTTTAATGCTTCCGGCCGGATAAACGTACCTTTTTCTACAAGTTCACGCAGAAAATTTCCTGCTGTATCAAATTCATAAATACAACCGCTCAAAGAATCTGCAACAAAAATGCTGTCACCTGCAACCACAATTCCAGTTGGCCCTTTTAGCCCCGCAAAGCCCTGAGTTTTAGTTCCAAAGAAAAACAAAGCATTTCCGTCTTTATCAAAAACATCAATACGGCGGTTACCAAAATCAGAAACATAAATGCGTTCCAACGAATCCTGTGCCAAATACTGCGGACCAACCAGCTGACCAAGTGCAGTTCCTCGTTCACCAATGTATTTTTCAAAAAGTCCGTATTTATTTAATAGAGCAAGTCTGTTACCCGCACTTTCGCTTACAAGAAGTTTACCGTCCTTAAGTTTGATTACATCTACAGGGCGGTCAAAACCATTTACAGGACCAGTTATGCGGTCAATTACCATTCCATTTTGATTTATATGCAAAAGCTCGTTTGAACTGTATGCAGTAACCCAAATAGTTCCGTTTGTATTTGTCTGAACCGATGTTGGACCATTAAAAATCTGAATTCCGTTATTTTCGCCGTAAAAAGAACCTGCTTCCGAAAGCCTCATCAATTTTGCAGCTGAATCTCCGGTAACACGACGTTCCCTTACAATTTCAATTTTATTTTGAAGAAGAAGTCCACCATAACCGTTATCTGCAGCGGCCTGCCAGTAAGACAAAGCTGAACCTTCCATTCCAGATTTGTAGTAAGCCTTTCCAAGCCATTCCAGAATTAAATTGTCAGCTGGAAGATAAGATAAAGCCTTTTCAAACTGAACGATTGCTTCGTTAAAACTTCCCTTGTAATATGCCTGAACCCCGCGTCTGAATTCTTCTGCAGCAAAACCTTCATTTGATGAACGGATTCTGTCTTCCGGTACAATTAGTCCTGCCGTTGCATTCATATCCTGTGCAAAAGAAAAAGCGGAAATCAGGGATAAAACACAAAGTAAAGGAAGCAGTCGTTTCATTCTAGTGGATTGCCTCCATAACAAGCTTCATATGTTCTGCAATTGTTGTATTTTCAGTATCAATCTGTTCGGCTTCTTCAAGATAATGTTTTGCGTCGTTCATTAAGCCCATTTTGTAATAAACCCAGCCCAAAGAATCAAGACACGCAGCTGAATTAGGAGAAGCTTTTACGGCTCTTTTACAAAGACTCAACGCACGTGTTAAATCTTTTTCTTCACATGCGAGCACATATCCAAGCCCGTTCAACGAAGTAAGATTTTCCGGATCTTCGCGTAAAGAAGCTTCGTAATATTCAAGACATTTTTGAGTATCACTCTGTTCCCATGCAACATACGCAATGGAAGCATAAACCGAAGAAGTCATATAACCGGTTTCAAGAAGTTTGTTTAATTCAAAATCGGCAAGACGTTTTCTACCAGAAATTGCATAAATTACGGCAAGAAGAAAGCGGCACTGCAAAGTTCGTTCAAGATAAGTTCCAGAAGTTACAACCTGTTCCAGATATAAAAGTGCATCATCATAACGCTGAAGTTTTGAATAGCAAAGTCCAAGGTAATACGCAATTTCATTTTTATCGGCACCAGAATCTGATGGCAGCGAAAGAAAAAATGCAAGGGCATCGTTATAAGCACGTTTTTTATATAATTGTATTCCAGGATTTATAGTATCGTCCGTCATTTCCCCACCTTACTACTATAATACACCTAAAAAGCATTACAGTCTATAGAATGTCTATTGTATAAAAGCATCAATCTTTAACAAGAGAAGCTCCATCCGCCGGCTGAACAACATGAATTTCGGGATGATATCCAAAAATCTTTTCAAACTGAACAAGCTGACTCCTGAATTTTTCTTCATCACTTTCGCGGATAACGGCATACAAACAACGACCAAAACCTTTTCCTGTAATTCTTCCACAAGAAACAGGATTTGTAAGAAGTTCAAGATTTGGTTCAAGCTCGCTTATTCGCTTAAAAATCCATTCAATTTCTGGACAAGAAAGATTATACATATCACGCAAACTTTCATGACTGTGATTAATTGTACGAGCAAACTTAAAGAAATCCTTTTTTTCAAGAGCATCTTTTGCATCAAGAACATTACCATGTTCACTCATAATACATCGCAGCTTACGACGAATATCTTCCGAAAGCTCAACCATTACTTCATTAATATCGGTTACGTTGGTTATATACTGCCATCCGCCATAAACTGAATGCTTTCGTTCCCTTAAGTCTCCAAGAATAAGTGCATATTCCGGTTCAAACAAAGTATCTTCATTCCATACAGAAACTCGTGGAACTTTTGTATCGATAAGGAAGATTTTTTTGCCTTCAAACATATAAGGAATGTAATCCCACGAATTATGAGAATAGTCTGTAATGATGAGCGAATCTTTTTTTGAAAATAAAGCTGAATAATTATCAGCAAGAAAGTTATTGATTTTTAAGAAACGTTTATTTCCGCGTTCGAGTACCTGCAGCATCTGGACTTCTGTACACGGAATTGAAAATAATTCTTTGACTGCAACAACAGAAGCAGCCTTAATTGCAGTTGTAATACCAAATCCTGAAGAAGGAAGAATTTCGCTATAGATTGTAATATCCATTCCTTCAACTTCAAAGCCACCAGAAACATAACCATAAATTACTGATTTTACGGCATTTGCCCACCGGTCTTCTTTTTTTAGTTTAAGCGAAGAAATATTGGCGCGTTTTCTGTCATTAAGCTGATGAAAGTAAAAACGAAGAACAGAATCATCCCTCTTAGTAATGGCAATGTAAACTGGAATGTCGACCGCCATTGAAAGAGTCTTGTCTTTAAAAAACCAGGAATGTTCACCAATAAGATGAAACCTTCCAGGAGCCTTTACAACAACATCCGGCTTAACACCGTACTCTGAAAAATGAGCATCATTTAATGCTTTCATAATCCCACCCGAACTTTCTATATTGAATTTTTCATTATTCAGCGTTATATTTCAATAAAAAAATATCGAAAATGTACTATATAAAATAATAATATAATGGGTTCAATTTTACAAGTTTTTTATTCTGTTTTTTCAGGTGCATTGCTTTCTCTAGCCATTCCTAACGAACTTTTTCTGTTGGGATGCCCAGTTTTAACTATAATTGCGCTCATTCCTTATTATCTTGCAATAAAAAACGCTAAAACTTATGGAAAAGCATTCTGGTACGGCTTGATTCAGGCAGGAACCGTCCATCTTTGTGCAAGTTTCTGGCTTGGAAAATTTGAAAAATACGCATATTTTACACTTGGCGGGTCAGCATTTGCAGAAGCAGGATTAGGCGGACTTTTTGCAATCTTCTTTTTTCTTCCATACTCAAGAGACAAACATCACGAATTAGATTCTTATTCAGCTTCGGTTCCATTTTACAAACTTCCATCATTCAGAATTTTTTATTTTGCATTGACTTATACGGCTTTTGAGTGGTTAAAATCAAGTGGTTATCTTGGCTATCCTTGGGGAACAGTTTCAAGCGCTATGTTTAGATGGCCGGTTTTAATGCAAATTTCAGCAATCACTGGAACTTACGGAATCACATTCTTAATTTCTCTTTTAAATGGAATTATTACAGAAGCCTTTTTTGCTTCAAAAGCGGTAGTTTCTCCTCATCAAAAACGCATAATTTCAAAAGATTTGTTCTATATTGCAAAAACCGCCCTTATTTTATTTTTACTCGTCATTGCATACGGAACAGTTTCTTACTACAAAGTTCGTATTCCTCTAAAAAAACTTACAACAATATTTGTTCAGCAAAATCAGGATCCATGGGAACAATCAACTGATTCAAAAACTTTAGTTCGTTCACAGCAAATGATTCGCGAAAAAATAAAAGAACTGAAAGAAGAAGACAAATATCCACAGTTAATTGTTTTAAGTGAAGGGGCTCTGCAACGTAAATTCCCATCAGCATACACCTATTATAATCACGCACCGTCAGAAGATCCTTTTATTCCATTTATAAAAGAAATTCACACCCCATTAATGACTGGAGCCGGAGTTATGAAAACTTCTGCTTCAAATCCTGATTATACAAAATTCTTTAATTCCGCATTATTTTTTGATGAAAAAGGCAATTACCGCGGACATTATGCAAAACTTCATCTTGTACCGTTCGCAGAATCAATTCCATACATGGACCACAAAATTGTCGCTGACATAATAAGAAAGATAGTTGGAATTTCGGCAGGATGGTCGCAGGGAACTCAGCTTACATATTTTGAAATTCCGTGTGATTATACAAGTCCTGATTATGAACCAATCAAAAAAATAATAAATTCAACAATTCCTTATTCCGAAGCTAAAGCCCAAGATAATAAAAAGCCAACTGTAAAAATTGCCGCTCCTATCTGTTTTGATGATTCGTTTACCGATGTTATACGTCCGCTTTTCTTAAATGGCGCAGAACTTTTTGTAAACATGACAGATGATTCGTGGTCAAAAACAAAATCAAGTGAATATCAGCATTTTGTAATTGCTTCTTACCGTTCAATTGAATACAGAACCACACTTTTACGTTCAACAAATTCGGGTTATTCTGTTGTTTTGGATCCAGCAGGAAGAATTTTAGCTGACATGCCTTTATTTGAAGAAGCGGCTTGTGCATTTGATGTTCCAATTTACAAACGAACAATGACAACTTACGCAAGATTCGGCAACTGGCTTCCATATCTTTGCATTGCAATTTTTGCGATTTATTCAATTTATATGTTCTGCACTTTCACAAAAACCGATTACATCGACTCAGAACGTATTTTGTCTGGTAAAAAAGGAAAGAAAGAACATTCAAAATCACATTTACAAAAGTTTTCAAAAGCCGAAAAGCACTCAAAATCAGAAAAATCAAAAAAACACAAAGACTCGCATAAAGATTCGCATAAAAAATCTAAACACAAAGAAAATTCAGACAAAGATTCAAAATCTAAAAAAGAAAAAAAATCTAAAAAACATTCTAAAAAGTCAAAGAAATAAAAAACAGCAAAAAAGAGCTTTCGTTTGTTAAAACTTGTGATTCATGATAAAATAAAGCCAATATGGAACATAATATGATTTTATCTGCTTCCGGATGGCGAAAAGTTTTTGCGGCTTCTGGAAACGAACAGGACACTTCGGCACAAATCAAAGAAGAAGACAAAAAACTTTCAATTGCAGCAGCTTCAGTTTTCTTTGATTATATTTCAGCACTTACAAATCAACAGAATCCAGTTATTGCAGTTGGAATGGATACCCGCCCAACAGGAGCAGAAATTGCAGATGCGATGCTCCACCTTCTTGTAAAAAAAGGTGCAATCATACAATTTTCGGGAATTACATCTGCCCCAGAAATTATGGCTTATGCAAAAAAACTTGACGGATTCATTTATATTTCTGCAAGTCATAATCCAATTGGCCATAATGGAATTAAATTTGGTACAAATGAAGGCGGAGTTCTTAGCGGAACTGAAAACGCAAAACTTATAAAAGAATTTTCAGCCCTTGTTGCAGATGACGCAAGACTTGATGAACTTGTAAAATCGGCTTTAAGCTGCAGTTCTTCTGAATTAAAATCGGTTTATACAAGCGGCGGAAGTGCTAAATTTAATGCGCTTCATTCTTATAAAGATTTTATCATGCAAACAATAACAGGAACCGAAAACAAAGAATACCAGAATGATTTTTTACAGATTTTGCATGAACTTTTAAAAGAAAATCCGATGGGTGTTGTTTGTGATTTTAACGGAAGCTCACGCCATCTTTGTATTGATAAAGAATTCTTTTCAGAAAATTACATCAATTTTTACGCAATCAATGAAGATAAAATTGTTCACGAAATTATCCCTGAAGCAGAAAACCTTGTTCACGTTGCCGCAGAAATGGAACGTTTACAGGCCGCAGGCTATACCGATGTAAAACTTGGATATATGCCAGACTGCGATGGTGACCGCGGAAATATTGTTTATTGGGACGAAAAACAGAAAAAGGCAGTTGTTCTTAAAGCACAGGAAGTTTTCAGTCTTTCGGTACTTGCAGAATTAACTTATTCAATCTGGCAGCATGGAAAGGAATCTGGATTTAAACCTGCAGTTGTTGTAAATTGCCCAACTTCCATGAGAATTGACGAAATTGCTTCGAAACTTGGAGCACAAATTTTCCGTGCAGAAGTTGGTGAAGCAAACGTAGTAAATCTTGCCCGCGAAAAAATTGCAGAAGGATATACAGTTCGTATTTTGGGTGAAGGTTCAAACGGCGGAACTATCACTTATCCTTCGAGTGTACGCGACCCGTTGAACACTGTTTTTGCAATCATCAAGCTTTTAATGCTCAAAGAAAACGGACTTTATGAACTTTGGTGCAAAAAAGCAGGCATTAAATACAAAGAAAACTTTACATTGTGCGATGTAATGGAAAGTCTTCCAAAATACACAACAACTGGAGTTTCTGAACCACGTGCATTGCTAAAAATCAAAGCAAAAGACCACGCAAAATTAAAGGCAGCTTTCCAGAAAGAATTTGAATCTGATTGGAAAACAAAACAGGCTGAACTTACAAAAAAATACGGAATCACTTCATACGAAGCAATAATCACAAACGGTACAAAAGAACGACATGATGTAAAAGATTATTCAGAATCAGGCAAAGGCGGCTTAAAAATCTTGTTCAAAGACAAAGATAATAACGCTCTTGCCTACATCTGGATGCGCGGAAGTGGCACCGAACCCGTATTCCGCATTCTCTGCGACGTAAAAGGCGCCAACCCCGACATGGAAAAAGCCCTTTTGGCCTGGGAAACCGAACTTTTAGGACGCGCAGATAAGTAGGAAAAAAAAAGAAAACAGTTATTAATGCATATAAATATTGTTAGGGAGTCCGCATTAAAAATATTGTAAGTATAAACTTGGCTGGCGGGAACTTTAAGATGTTACCGCATTAAAAAATTTTTAAGTAAAAACTTGGCGATAGGGAACTTAGAGAGGGAGTTGCATTAAAAACACTTTAAGTAGAAACTTGGCGGGCGGGAACGGTTCGTGGGGCAGAAACACTCTTTTTGTTGTGCCGCAAAGCGGCATTAGATAGTTCCTATGCAACAAAAAGCGTGTAGCGCAATATTGCGCGGTTCTGAACCACGAAGCCGTGACCATAAGCCAATTTTTTGTATGGATTTTTTTTAATGCTTAAACATATTTTTATAGGTATCAACTGTTTTATTTTCTTGTCAAATTCATTATATTTATGGTGATAGAGTTTTTATAGGAGAAACTTTAATGGATAAATCAGAAATTTTAAATCGTGCAAAGGCATACATTGCCGCAGAACAGGATGAAAGATTCCGCAAGGAAGTTGAAGACCTTGTTGCAAAAGAAGATTACAAGGAACTGGAAGACCGATTCTACCAGACACTTGAATTTGGAACAGGCGGACTCCGCGGAATTATGGGTGGCGGAACAAACCGCATGAACACTCTTGAAATAAATTTGGCAACTCAGGGATTGGCTAATTACGTTCTCAAGGCTTTCCCAAAAGAAGCTAAAGCAGGCACTCTTAAAGCAGTTATCGCTTACGACAGCCGCTTGAACTCAGATGTTTTTGCAGAAGCAACTGCACTTATTTTTGCCGCAAACGGAATTAAGGCTTATCTTTTCTCAAGTTTGCGTCCTACTCCAGAACTTTCATTTGCAATCCGCACTTTAGGTGCACAGACTGGTGTTGTAGTAACAGCATCTCACAACCCAAGAATGTACAACGGTTACAAAGCTTACTGGAATGACGGTGCACAGGTAATTGAACCACACGACAAGGGAATTATCGAAGAAGTAAACAAAGTAAAAGAAGTAAAGACAATGACTAGAGTTGAAGCAATTGCAACAGGCAAACTCGAACTCATTGATAAAGAAATTGATGAAAAATTCTGGGAAATGTGTAAGGCTCAGCTTTTCCGCCCTGCTTTGATTAAAGAAAAGGCAAAGGATGTTCGCATTGTTTACACTCCACTCCACGGAACAGGTGCTATGCACGTAGAAAAAGTTCTTGGTGACCTTGGATTAAATATCATCACAGTACCAGAACAGCGCGAACCAGACGGAAACTTCCCAACTGTAGAAAAACCAAATCCAGAAGAAAAACCAGCTCTTACTCTTGCAGTTGAACTTGCTAAAAAAGAAAAAGCTGACGGTTTGATGGCTACTGACCCAGATGCAGACCGCTTTGGTACAGCATTCCCAGACAAAGACGGAAACTGGGTACTTTTGAGCGGAAACCAGATGGGAGCCCTTCTTATGGATTATGTTCTTTTTTCTCGCGAAGAATTGGGCAAAATGCCAAAGAATCCTGCAATCATCCGTTCTATTGTAACTTCTCCATTTGGTGATTACATCTGTAAAAAACACAACGTAAAAATGATGGAATGTCTTACAGGCTTTAAGTGGATTGCCGCAATGGAAGCTGATTTTGAAAAAGACGGTTCTGCTGATTACGTATTCGGATTGGAAGAAAGCTACGGTTACAAAGTTGAAAAAGAAGTTATGGATAAAGACGGAGTTTCTGCCGCTGCAATGTGTGCCGAAATGATTCTTTACTGGCGTTCAAAAGGAAAGAGTCTTCTTGAGCACCTTGATGAACTCTACAAAGAATTCGGATACTTTGAAGACCGCGCAATTTCACAGAATTTCCCAGGCGCTTCTGGTGGAGAAACAATGAAAGGCATTATGGCTGATCTTCGTGAACACGCTCCTCTTACACTCGGTGGCGAAAAGGTCGTAAAAATCCGCGACGTTCAGAACAGCGTAATTTTTGATCCTGCAAATCCATCTAAAAAAGAGCCGTTCAACCTTCCAAAGAGCAATGTACTTCAGTTCTACCTTGAAAGCGGAACTATCGTAAGTGCAAGACCTTCTGGAACAGAACCAAAGATTAAGTTCTACATCAACTCTTTGATTCCAGCTGGTGACGGAAGCGACGCATGGCTTGCAGATGCTAAGAAGAAAGCCGCAGTTCTTTGTGACAACATTTCAAAAGACATTCAGGCAAAGATTGATGCTGCTTCAAAATAAGCGCTAGTTTTCTGATTCAAAAAAAAAATCCTGTGAATTCCATTCGCGAATTCACAGGATTTTTTTTAGTTCATCTGTATTTAATTTCTAGGAGCTTTTACAGGATCAATCGGCTGACCATTCTGGAAAACCATAAACGTAATCTGAGGATTTCCCGAACGAGAATCAACACCAGAAGTTCCAAGCTGATTTCCAAAAAGTACGTAATCACCTTTTTTTACACCAACAGAACCAAGCCCTGCATACGCATAAATAATCCCGATTTTAGACTGTACAAAAACAACCTGTCCGAATCCGCGATAAACACCAACATACATTACAGTTCCTTCACGAATACATTTTACGCTTTCGTTCATTTCTGCACTCAATTGAACCCCAGAAGCTTTTCCCTTTACAGTTGTAACTTTTGGATTATTTACCGGCCACACAACCGATGGGTCAGTATTAATCGTATTTCCATAACTGCGTGTATCAGGAATTTTTTCATCAATTTTTGTCTGATTTTCTGTTGTAGTTGTAGTAGAAGTTGTTTTATCATTTTTATTAGTTGCAACAACTTCAGTCTTTTTATCATCAGGCTTTTTTGCAGATGTAACATCTTTAATTTTTAATTTCTGCCCTACTTTTATAACAACTGATGAATCAAGATTATTTAATGCAAGAAGTTCTGGAACAGTCATTCCATTTTTCTTTGCAATTCCATACAAAGTGTCGCCCTTTTTTACTGTATAATCGCTTGTATTTGTAATATTTGCTGGAGTTTTTGTTGTAGCGGAATTATCGGTAGCAAGAGCAGCCGCCGTTGCAATGTCAGCAGTTGGTATTGTAAGCTTTTGCCCCGCTTTTATTACATCATTTTCAGAAAGATTATTTGCAGCACGCAATTCAGCAACCGTAATCTGATATTTTCGGCTGATTGAATACAAAGTATCGCCTTTTTCCACTTTATATGACGTATCTGCAAAAGAAAAAAATGGAACAAAAGCAAAAAGTAATCCGAGAATTGCCAATTTATGATTAAAATACATTTTCATATTTTAATTATCGGCATAAAATTACTAAAACTTTTCTGGAATTTCAAATAAATCAAACCATTCAATTTAAGAAATAAATCAAACCATTGCATGGAACAATTCGTGAACTTCAATTCCGCTAATGACTTCACCTTTTAAATAATGATTCAACATTCCTTCACGCCCACCAGCAAGATGTATAGAAGTTATTCCATGTTTTATAGAAATATCAGCTTCCATTAATGCCGAAAGATGGTCACAAATTCGAACAAGCCTGCCATCAACAGGATTAAATTCTTCAGAATTATATTTTTCGTTCAAATCTTCCCATGAAACCTGCTTAATTTTTCCTTGCGAATTCATAATTCTGTCAGAAAATTCATCAGAAGTATAATAAAGAACTTCATCAACGTAAAAAGGTGCCATCAAAGGAATAAGCTCTTTATTTACAATTTCATCTTCAATTTTTTTTACAATCATCGGAAGATCATCAGTTGCCTGCTTTACAGGAGAGATAATGTCGCGGGTAACAGATTCAGGTAAATCATGGAATAATGCACTGAAATAATTATTTATAACACGACGGCTGCACATGTTTTGATTTGACTCTCTGCCAAGAAGAAGCGTCATTATTGCAACGTAAAAACAATGCCCAAGCACAGAAGTTTGTGGAACGCGCGGAGTCTGATTCCATCTTGTCTGGAACCTCAGCTGTTCAATTTTTAAGAGAAAATCAAATTCTTTCTGGTGCGTGATTAATTTCTGCAAGCCTTCTAAATCAAGATAATGCTGAATTTCTGTACGCAATTCACTGTCAATTTTAGTAAGACGCTCTTTTTCGTTTACAACGCTCAACATTTCAAGTTCGCGCATTGTAGAATATTTATGAGCCGCATTATAAATATGAACTGATTTTTTTAATTCAGCTGGAATTGGAAAAGAACCTGCTTTTTGCCCGATATAAATTGTAAATTTTGAAAAAAGTTCATCATCATCAAGAAGACTTTTATACTGATTCAAAACCCATTCATTCAAACGCATATATTCCTGCGAATATTCACGCTTTAACATTTGCTGAACCGGAGCTTTTATATCGCAAAGTGCAATTTTTTTTAATAAATCAAACAAAGACGCATAAATCATCCAGGTCCAGTCAATTTTTTCGCCTTTATTTTCTTCGTATTTGCCAATCAGATATGCAATGAACATTTTTTCACCGGCTTTATCCATCTCAACAAAATCAAACGGGCGTACTAAATCATTCCACCGCTGAATGGAAAAACCTTCGAATATTTTGAGTGCAAGATTCTTTTTCATATTATTTTAGTTGCTTAATCCTTTTTTCTGGTCAGAATCCATCTTATCTTTCCAGACAACGGCCTTCTTTTTTACTTCTTCAGCCTGCTCAGAATTTCCAATTACAACGTAAACCTTTCTTAATGCAAGCAGATATTTAATGGCATTTCGCATATCATCAATTCGGCGTGTAGAAAGTTCGTATTTATCACGATACGCTGTAGCAGAATTATTCAAAAGCTTGATTATAAGTCGCATATATAAAACTGTAGTTTCATAATGAGCACCACGCGGATCAAAATAATCCTTTCCAGCTTCCTTCATATCAAGAAGATTTTTAGCTACTGTCGCAAAACGGCCTTCCAATTCAACAAAAGACCACTTCCATTTACTGTTATCACCAAACGAATCTTTAAGAATTTTAATTGCAAGCCCAAGTTTTCGGATTGTAACATAACGTTTTTCAATTACAGTATTTCTGATTCTTTCGTAATTCGGGAATAAATCAACAAAAGAAACGTCAATCAGGTTTGTAACAACTTCTTCAAGATAAATGATGGCTTTATAAAGCATCTTTCTGGCATCATTAAGGGCATCGTTATTCTTAACTTCCATTATTTTCAAAGAAAGACTATTCTGCGCCATATAAAGCGAAGCAACATAAATCATATCATCGCATAAAAGCAATTTTTTATATTCCAAGTCTACATCGCCAGGGTGCATTCCGTTCTGCATTGTTTTTTCTTTCATCAGAATAGAATTAATCTTGTCTTTGTAAGGAAGAATTATTTCGCTAAAATGAAGCCTTGTTTCCTCTGAAATTTTTGCCATCAGATACCTCCGTGATACTTTTTAAGCATAGCCCTTGCATGTTCCAAAGACTGGGCATTTTCTGAATCTCCTGACAGCATTCTCGCAATTTCTACAACGCGTTTTTCTTCATCAAGCACAAAAACATTGGAAGAAGTTATACCGCCAGTAACAGATTTTTCTATTTTTATCTGATTATCGGCATAAACTGCAATACTCGCTAGATGTGTTATGCAAAAAATTTGGCGATTTTGTGCAAGTTTTTTTAGATGAGAGCCTACTGCAACGGCAACTTCACCACCAATTCCTGTATCAATTTCGTCAAAAATTAAAGTTCCAACATTATCTGAATCTGCAAAAATTGTTTTTAGTGCAAGCATTACACGCGAAAGTTCACCACCAGATGCAATTTTTGCAAGAGGAAGCGGCGGGTTTCCAGGATTTGCACTTATAAGGAATTCAACATCATCTTTTCCATAAGGTCCACACTTCTGCTCTACTTGAGAACCAGGCTTATCAGTAATACTTACGCAAAAATTTGTACCATTCATTCCAAGCGTTGCAAGAACAGCATTTATCTGGGTGTTCAATTTTTGAGCATCGGCTTTACGAAGGGAAGAAATTTCTGCGGCTCGGGCAAGTACGTCTTTTTCCAGAACTTTGATTTCTGTTTCAAGTTTAGAACGCTTGTCATCACCGTCGCCATATTCTTCCAGATATTTCTGTGCTTTCTCAAAATAATCAAAAACTTCGCTAAGAGGAGCATTTACCGACGAAGCATATTTTTTCTTTAAATTGTAAATTAAAGAAAGACGCTCCTGAACTTCGGTAAGACGATTCGGATTAAAAACAAGCCCGTTCTGATAAGAAGAAAACTCTTCGCTTATGTCAGATAGTTCGTAAAAACAACTTTCAAGGCGTTCATTCAATTTTTCAAGGCTTTTATCCATTTCGGCAAGTCGAGAAGAATTTCGCAATGCTTTTTTTAGAGCGTCTACAACACCAGAATCCGTTCCGCTAAAAAGAGAATTGATTTCTTCGGCTTCGGAAAAGATTTTTTCATAGGATGAAAGTCTTGCTTCTTCATTTTCAAGCTCAATATCTTCATCTTTTTTTAGTTTTGCTTCCGCAATTTCTTTTACTGCAAAGCTAAGCATATCAAGTTTTCGCAAACGTTCACTTTCAGAAGAAGAAAATTCATCCAAAAGACGGCGTTTACTTACCAAAAGCGCATATTTTTCGGTAAATTCCGCTACTTTTGCCTGAATTCCCGCATGTGCATCCAGAAATTTTCGATGTTCCGGCACTTTCATAAGCGACTGATGTTCGTGCTGACCGTGAATATCAATCAAAAATGACGAAAATTGAGCTAAATCTGTTCTTGTCACAGGCGTATCATCAATCCAGGCACCAGTTTTTCCAGAATCACGGATAAAACGACGCAAAAGAACGCGGTCATTCTCCAAAGTAATTCCATGCTTAAAAAGCCATTCACTTGCGTTTAAAGGTTCATCTTCGTCAGTAAGGTTCTGGCGAACAGGCTGAGGTTTTACATAAAAAACGGCACTTACACTTGCTTCACTTTTTCCATTGCGGATTAAATGAACATCAGCCTTTCCACCCAAAAGAAAAGACAAAGCTCCTATTAAAATAGATTTTCCGGCTCCAGTTTCACCAGAAAGGACCGTAAATCCTTTATCAAATTCAAGATAATCAGACTCAATGAGGGCAAAATCTTTAATTGTAAGTTCTTCAAGCATGTGGTCCTCCCGTCCAGTTTAATTTTGAACGAAGCGCATTGTAAAAACGTTCGTCCGTTGAATGAATTAATTTTATCTTTTTCTCGTTACAAACTATTTTTATCAAGTCTCCGTTTTCCAAAGAAACAGGTTCCTGACCGTCTACAATAACGCACATTTCTTTAGTACGACTCGGTTGCACAGAAACTTCAAGATTTCCCGCCGCATTTAAAACAACAGGCCTTGAAGACAACGAAAACGAATTTATTGGTGTAAGAACATAAGCATTAAGTTCAGGATCAACAATCGGTCCACCAGCAGAAGCAGAATATGCAGTAGAACCAGTTGGAGTACTTATAATTACTCCGTCCGATTTTAACTGACACAAATGCGCATTATTATAAGAAACATCAAGACAGATTGTTCTTGCTGTATTTTTAGCACTTATAACAACGTCATTCAGACTGTATGATTCCATAATTTTTTCATTTTTTCTGTACAAACAGGCTTTAAGCATACTTCTTTCCTGAAAAGGAGCTTTGCCTTCCAAGAATAAATCCAGCGCATTCTGCCATTCATTTTGTTGAACAGCAGAAATAAAACCAAATTGTCCTAAATTAACAGAAAAAACAGGAATATTATTATCTACACAATTTCTTGCAGCGTAAAGAACAGTCCCGTCACCGCCAAGCGTAATTACAAAATCATATCCTTCGCAAGCAAAATTATCGCAAAAACCGTCGTAACTCAAAAAATCAGATTGAATGTTCTTTTTTTTTAAATACGAAGAAATATCTTTTGCCATAGACATAGATAAATCTTTACTTACATTTATTATAATCAGAACTTTTTCCATATTTTCTTTGACTAAACCCGGCTAATTTTACCAATTTTATGGCAAAGAACCAAGCACTTTTACAATTTTTGCAATTTCATTTCTTGTAAGTCGCGGATATAAAGGAAAATGGGCACATCTTAGCAGCAGTGATTTTGCATGAATACATTTTTCAGATAATTCTTCATATTTTGCAATCACAGAATCTTCATAAGCCAGATGAATTTCAATTTCCTTTTTTTCTGCATACTGTTTAACGTCTTTAAAAGGACTGTTAAGAACAAGCGGAAAAGAACACATTGTTGAACCTTCATCCAAATCACGTGCATACATTTTATGTCTGCCAATCATACAAGAATGCTGGTACATATTGAAAATTTCTTTTCGAACTTTTTCGTTCTTTTCAAATTCCTTCATCTGAACCCATGCAAGAGCACAGTTAATATCAGGTAATAAATCAGTTACAGGAGCGTCGTCACTAAATTTCTTAAGAACAATCCATTCGCGTCTGCCAGGAGCCATCAAAACAGCCCCTCCACCGGCAGTAATTACATCATGTTCTTCAAGACCAAGAATTGAAAATACACCAAAGAGACCGGCCTTTTTACGACCAGATTCATTTCCATTTTCATCCAGAACAGCAAGCGAAGCACCAGCACTACGGGAAACATCTTCAATAATCTGAACTCCAAGCAGACTGATTGCCTCAATATCAGGAAGAATGCCTTCTGATTCATGAAGAATCAAAATATTTGCCCCTTCCTTAGTTCCATTTTGAACACTTTCTACAGAAACAAGTCCATTTGATTCTTCTACATCAAGAACGACAGGTTCCATTTCCATTGCAACCAAAGCCTGATACTGCCAGGCTGGAGCAAGTGCGGAAATCATAATCTTTGTCTGTTTTTCAATTCCAAGAGCTTTTAAAGCATATTCAAGCGCAATGGCAGGACTTCTGAATGCCACGCAACCGTCACATTTAAAAAATACCTTAGTCTGCTGTATCAAACGCGTATTTAATTCACCGGGACCAATTTTTTCGTCCACCATACACGTAAGCACAGCATCCATTTCTTTTCTACGAATAGTTGTACTGTATGTTTGTATCATTTAACTTTACTGAATTTCTATAATCTTCTGCAATTCTTTAGGATTAAATACTTTCCTAATATTGAGTACGATTAAATAACCAACTTCCTGACGGATTACACCTTCAATATATTCCGACCCAATTCCACTAAGCATCTGAGGAGGTTCTTTTATATCCCCTTGATTTACAGTAACTACACGTTCTACTTTATCAATAATAATTCCAACTTTACTGCCATCAATATCAAGAATGATAAATCCACCTTCAAGACCATCTGCGTCAACTTGAGCCATAGCCTGAAGTCTAAAACGTTTATGCAAATCAATAATCGGGATAATTTCTCCACGGACATTGATAATACCTTCAACATAATACGGTGCATTTGGAATTATACGGACATTCTGTTGTCTTAGAATCTCCTTTACATCCATGATATTAACACCATACAATTCCTCGCCTAACTTAAAAGTTACCAACTGAAACTGTGAATCTTCTGCAGCCATATTATATCTCCTGATAAATTTTTCTTTCTACTTCATTCAATAATACCCCTATTTTTCACGTTTTGCAAGATAAGTACTTTATTTTGCAAGTCACGTCAGATTCCGAAATTTTAGTTAATTTTTACTAATGGCAATCTCCAAAAAACTTCTATTTTTGGACTGCCTAATCAACAATAAAAAGCGTGACCGCACAAACTTTTGGAATACCAAATTCTTTAAGTAAGGCGGCACAGCTTTCTATTGTAGCGCCAGTTGTAGTTACATCATCAATTATGCAAACTTTTTGCGGGATGATATTACCACATTCTTTTATTACACGCATAATTTTTTTGTCATCCTTAAGAAAGTACGACTTTCCAATAGTGTCCAGACGTTCATCTCTATCAAGTTTTTTTTGTTGAACGACAGAACGCCTCTCCAAAAGTCTCGCAACCTTAAAACCATATCGATACTGCAAAATAGACGCCAATTCCTCTATCTGGTCCCAACCTTTCTGTTGAATTTTACCAGGTCTCGGAGGCACAGGCACTATAACATCAGCTTCAATTCGTTTTAAAACCACGCTCAAAATTTTTCCAAATAAATCAGACAAAGTTCTAACACCTACCGACTTCCACAAAAACATTAGCTCTTTGTTCCACAATCTATAAGAAAAAACAGGAAACACAAAATCCGTGTGCAGTAAAACAGATTTTTCCCGGCACTGCAAACAAATTTCATCCGCAGACAAAAGCTCCCTGCCACAAATTTTACACCGTCCTTCAAAACACAACGCCTGTTTCAAAAATTTATCTTCAAAACAAGACTTACAAACCGGGTAAAACAAAGTTCTGGTTCCACAAACCGTACAAGTTTCACCGCCGTTCATCGTAATAAAAGATGCTCGTAAAAAGTTTTTAGCAAAATGGCCCGCCGCAAACAAGAATTTATTCACATATATATAATAGGCAAAAAAGAATCAAAAACGGAAATCGCAGAGAAAAGATTTTTATAACTTTTTGTTATATCCCTGCACTACACAATAAACGCTATTAAATTCCACAAAAAAAAGCAAAGACTAAAGACCTGATAATTCTTTTTTCCAGCGCGAAACTATCTGCAAGGCTTCCATTGGAGTCATATTATCAACATCTGTGGAAAGAATTTCCGAAATAATAATTTCTTCGTCACTAAAAAGCCCAGGTGATGTTGGACTATTGATTTTTTTAGAAGCTGCAATCTTATCTTCCTGAATAAGAGGCTTATCATCAGCGACAGATTGAATATGAGCAAGAATTTCGTTGGCACGGTCAATAACAGGTTGAGGCACCCCTGCAAGCTTTGCAACATGAATTCCATACGAATTTTCGGTAACACCTTCTTTTACTTTGCGCAAAAATACCACAGTTCCGTTTGTTTCAGAAATTTCAAGACAAAGTTTTTTTAAAGCAGGATGCTCCATTCTTGTAAGTTCATGGTAATGAGTTGCAAACAGAGTCTTACATTTTATTGTATCGATTAAATATTCAGAAACTGCATGAGCAATAGAAAGTCCGTCTTCAGTTGAAGTTCCGCGGCCTACTTCATCCATAATTACAAGCGAACGGTTTGTTGCAGACCGAAGAATATTTGCAGTTTCAATCATTTCTACAAGAAAAGTTGATTCACCTTTTGCAAGATTATCAGAAGCACCTACCCTGCAGAAAATTCTATCTACAATACCGATATGAGCTTTTTGAGCCGGAACAAAAGAACCAGTTTGAGCAAGCAAGGCTATCAATGCATTTTGACGCAGATAAGTACTTTTACCTGCCATGTTTGGTCCGGTAATCAAATTAAAAGACGGAATTCCATCTTCAAGTTCTGCGCTAACAAGAGTATCATTCGGAACAAATTCACCAGTAGGAAGATGATTTTCTACAACAGGATGACGACCATCTTTAATTTCAAATACCGTTGAATTATCAATTTCAGGACAAATCCACTGATTTTTAATTGCAGCATACGCAAAAGAAGCTACTACATCACTATTGGCAATTTCATTTGCTATCTGCATTAAATATGGAACGCTTTTATGCAAACTATCACGAATTTCAACAAATAAATCACGCTCAAGTTCAAGAATTTTTGTAGAAGATTCATTTAATTCATGTTCAAGCGACTGAAGTTTTTCGGTTGTGTAGCGGTCACCATTTACAAGAACTCGTCGCATTATAAAATGTGGCGGAACCGACTGAAGTTTCCCCTTACTTACTTCAATAAAATAGCCGGACGCATTTGTATATTTAATCTTTAAAGTTGAAATTCCGGTTGCTTCACGCTCTTCGTTTTCATAATCAGAAAGAACTTTATTAAAATTATCATGAATCTGACGCCAGTGATCCAGTTCTTCTGACCAGCCAGACTTTATAATTCCGCCTTCAGTAATTGCTGTTGAAGGATCATCCAAAATAGAATTTGCTATCAGCTCAATAATGCGCAAAGATTCATCCGAGGAAACAAATGAAAAATCGTATTGATTAAGATAATTTTTAATTTTTACCCATGCTTCCAGACTAAAACGCAAGGCCTGCAAATCTTTTGGATGAGCTTTATCCATTGCAATTCGGCCAGAAAGTCGCTCTACATCAAGAATCGAAGATAAATCTGTACGAAGTTTTTCTAAAAGTGAACGGTCATTATACAAAGAAGAAATTCGATTCTGACGGTCTTCTATGAGTTCAAGTTTTGTAAGCGGGAACATGAGCCAGTTACGCAAAAGACGAGTTCCCATTGCAGTTTTTGTAAAATTAACGCATTCAAAAAGTGTAAATGCAGAAGTTCCGTCGTGCATATTTTCTGTAATTTCAAGATTACGGAATGAAGAATCATCCATCATAAGATATTCGCAATCTTCGTAAACATTTATGCCTGCAATATGAGGAATTTTTGTACTTGTAGTTTTTTCAAGATAATCAAGAAGGAAACCGGCTGGAACAATTTCGGCAGAATTTTCTTCAAGCCCAAATGATTTTAAAGAAACGGTATTAAACTGAGCATTAAGTTTTTTGGCAGAAAGTTCGTAAGAAAAATCCCAATCCGGATAATAAGAAACTGCAATATCGGGATAAAGAGCAAGTGCAGTTTGAATATCATCATTTTTTTTAAGTGAAACTGGAAGCAAAAATTCACGCGGAGAAGAACGTTTAAGCTCTTTTGCAAAATTTTCGTACATTTTGTTTGCAGGCCATGAAGTTGCTTTAAAAGAGCCTGTTGTAACATCAATAAAAGCGTAACCAGTTCTGCCTTTATAAATTGAAAGAGCTGCAAGATAATTTGCTTTGTTTCCTTCCAGATATTCAGATTCAACGGCAGTTCCAGGAGTGATTATTTCGGTAACTTTACGTTCGGTAATTCCCTTTCCGCCTTTTGGAATTTCGCCAACCTGTTCGCAAATTACAATTTTTTTTCCAAGACGCAAAAGACGAGCTATATAAACTTTTGCCGCATGATAAGGAATTCCGCACATTGGTTGGTTTGCACGGTGTGTTAAAGTTAAATTCAAAAGCCGGGAAACTTGTACAGCGTCCTCGTTGAACATTTCGTAAAAGTCGCCCAGTCTAAAAAACAACACTTCGTCTTTATAATTTTTTTTTACCGCCTGATACTGCTGCATCATCGGGGTTAGAGTTTCTTCTTCAGCCATTGGTAGTTTTCTTAAATAAAATTACAATTATTGTTACAAGCCAAGATCCGATATTACCTGCTCAGTAATATCAACAGAAGAACTGTACCACAAAATTGCATTTGCATCCTGCAAACTTAAAATCATACTGTAACCACCGCTTTCGGCAATTCGAGCAAGAGTATTGTAAAGTTTTTTGTAAAAATCATCAGATGTCTGGAGCGATTTTTGCATAGATTCAAGTTCTACATTTTTTGCGTTTGTATATTCAGTGATATAATCTTTCTTTTTTGTAATTTCTGATTCAGTTTTTAAAGCCATTGAATCATTTCCGTTTTTTTCATATTCCAGTTTTTTCTGCTGAAGTTGACGGATTTCTTCTGTACGCTTATTAATTTCTGCCTGAAATTCAGCCTTCTTTTTTTCGTAATTTCTTACTGGAGCCGAAGTTCTAAAATAAGCATTATAAACTTTTGCTGTATCAACAACACCAAATTTTGTAATCTGCTGCTGAGCAAAAAGTCCTGCAGAACAAGCAAAAAGAACAAATACAACTGCTAACAATTTTGAAAATTTATTCATACACACCTCTGTATTTTACCTGTTTGTAATATTGAATGACAATACAAATTGGAAGGCATCTTTAATATTGTTTGAATCTGCCCACTGGAATTGACCGTCTTGAATTCTATAGCGCCATGTAAACAAAAGATGAAGCGGGAACTGCGGAACAAGGAAACGGATTCCAGGACCAAAACTAAAGTAAAAATCATTCAAATTAAGACCAGAAAACATTTCGCCAACATTATCTTTAATTGCAACTGCATCATGGAATACATCAACACCAATAATATTTGGAACAATTGGAACACGGAATTCAACCTGACTGCTCCACATTGCCTGTCCTCGAGCCGCAGAAGTTTTATAAATTTCTGTCCAACCACGGCCATTAAACATACCGTCAATATAAAGTCTGTTTGATTCGCTGATTGTTGTATCAAATGCAGGGAACAAAGCTGTAAAACTTGTAAGTCCAGCAAGAACACCTTTTAAGCTATATTCATCGGTGAACGGAATATTAAACAAAGTAAGGTAACCTTCAAGTTTTGTATCTGATTTTAAGAAGAATTCCTTTTCGAGCCCCGGAATAAGTCCATACCACGAAAGTCGTTCGCTTGTAAACCATCCTTTTGAAGGATCATAACTAATATCACGGCCATCAACAGAAAAACTTGTCCATACACTGTTTAACAATCCCCAGCGGTTTGCAAACATTGAAATACCAAGGTCTGTTGGAGTAAAAGCAGATTCATCATATACATAGTTTGTAAGTGAGTTTGTAATACCTGCACCTGCTGTAAGAATTGCAAAATCTGGAGTCCATCTTCTTGAGAATGCGGTTCCTAAACTTCCAGTCCATCCTTCATAAGCCATGTAATAATAATACTGATCCAGGCCCATTGTTGGACTATACCAGTTTGTTTGAGTTGTAGAATTTGTATGAGAGAATGACAACGACTGACTGAAGGCAATTGGAAGATTACCAATCCAGTTTTGTCCGTAAGTCAAATCAATTGACTGCTGAGTATTAGAAAGAGTTAGCTGTGTAGAAAGAGATTTTCCTTCTCCAAAAAGATTTGTATTCTGCAAACGTCCATAAAGAGAAATTGGAATTTCGTTTGGATCTGTTACACCAGAAAAGGTCATACCAAAGTTCAAAGTTGTAGTTGACTGCTCTTCTACATTAAAAACAAGGTCTACAAGATTTTCTTCGGAACCAGCCTGAGGTTCTGGAATGATGTTAGAAAAATACTGCAAATTGTAAAGATTTCTTATACCATTAACAATTTTATCTCGGGAAAAAACATCACCTGGTTCAATTGGAATTTCGCGGCGGATTACATAATCCTTTGTTTTTGTATTTCCTTTGATTATAATATTTTCTACGTGACTGCGTTTATTTTCTGTAATTTTGATTTCGTAACCAATTTCGTGACGGTCAATATCTTTAATTGGCATCGGGTAAAAATCAGCAGACATATAACCGTATTCGTAGTAAAGGCCAGACATATTTGCAAGCCCTTCCTGGAATTTTACTTCATTATATACAGCACCTTCACGAAGTTTCATCTTAGCAAGCAACTCTTCATTAGAAAAAACTTCGTTACCAGAAACTGAAATTCCAGAATATTTATACTGAGTTCCTTCCTGAATTACAAAAGTAATAGTATATTCAAGACGCTGTTTTGCTTCATTAAGTTCAGAATCCATTCTTACGTCAACAATATTTGCATCCACATAGCCACGTTCACGGTAATAATTCAGAATTACTTTTTTATCAGCTTCCAAAAGTGATTGTTGGAATGCACCGTCTTTCATAAAACCAACTTCTTTAAGCTGCATTTTCGATTTTAATGCTCTTGCAGAAGCAATTGTATTACCAGAAAAATTAATTGCCTTAATTACAGTATTTGAACCTTCATCAATTACAAAAGTAACTTTTACACCGCTTTCAGTATCTTCAATTTTGTGGCTTATTCTTGAATTAGAATATCCTTTTGAAAGATAGTGATCACGGAGCATTCGTTCATCCAAAAGGATTTTCCCTTCTACATAAACATCAGTTGCTTTTGATTTTACAACTTCTCGCAAATCAGCATTACGGATTTTTTTATTTCCTGAAAAACTGATTGAAGAAATTACAGGACGCTCTTTTACTACAAAAACGAGCATTACATTATTATTGTTCTTTGATTCATGTTTTGCGTAAGGTTCAATATCCTCAAACAAATCAAGTGCATATAAACGGTCAAGAAGATCGTTGTAATTATCATCTGTAAAAGGTTTATTCAAATAATAGCTTGTTACACCGTTCAAATCAGATTTTTTTACATTTCTAAGACCTTCAAAATCTATTTTTGTAATAGGCTGGTCAACATACCAATCATCAGATTCCTGAGCAAAAACTGAAAAACCTAACAAAAGGAACAGCATTACAAAAAACGCGCGATTTCGCATAAAAAACCTCTATTTTTAATTAAAATGAAAACTTCCAGTTAAGTGAAATTGATGTAGAAGGAACATACTGCTGCTTCATCAAAGCATCTATATTCGGTGCCATATTCCATCTGATATTTACTATAGGAAGCTCAAGTTCCATTCCAAATTCAGGTTTAAAACTAAGCTTTGTAATATCATTATCCAAGATAGAAGTCGGATTTTGAGCCGACAGATGAAGCATTGCATCTACATACAAAACACTACCGAAGTATTTACCAATATAAACAGTCGAATTATCAAGAAGGTTACCTATTGTAATAGAATTATTATTTACACTTCCATTACGGGCAAAAGTATTTCCTGTTACACTACTCAACGTATTCTGCAAAATATTAGTACGTACAGAGAATATATCAAAATTAAGGGAGTCACGCAACTTGTTTTCCAAATTACGCATTACGGTACTCTGCAAAACATAATCGCTGGCAGAAAAAAGGAATTCGCTGGCAGTATCAGCATCCGCAACAATAATTTGTCCCATTAAAGAACGGATTTCTGATTCTGATTTTGGCGGAATTGAAGAAAAAACTGGATTAAAATTCAAAATGCTCTGGTTTTCGGCAGAAAGGATGATGCGTACAGTTTGATTATTTGAATCACGCTCTCTGGTTTCGGCACGGATTGTTACCATAAGGTTTGTAATATCATCCGGATTGAATTTTAACGTTCCTTCTTTGATGTAAAAGTTTCTATTTAAATACGCAATATCACCTGATTTAAGTTTTATAAGACCGTCAATTTCGTAAAGTTCGGCCGCAGAATCCATTTTTACAGCCACGTGAGTATCTGGAACAAGAATACAGCGCATAAGAGGATTTACGTTCAAGTTTGTATGTGTACCGAATAAAACATCAAGATTTGTACGAATTCCAATATCTGGCATTGCAGAAGAAGAAGCTTCAGTTTCCATAGAAAGTTTTGTAACATCTACCATTACGCCAAGTTTTTCAAATACGACGGAACCTTCAATATCAAAATTGTTGTTTTCAAAATAAAGATTCAAATTAAAACCGGTATCGCCTTCAACAGAAAGGAACGGCATTTTTACTTTTATTGGAATAAGCGTCTTTTTTGGTGTATCGAGTTTTACTTCCATATAATCAAGCATCCATTGATTCATGGCAATTTTACAGCTTGCAGTAAAACTCTGTTTTGAATTTTTTATAAAGAAAGTTGTATCAAAAATATTAATTTCGCTGTTTACAATTGTGATTAAGACTTTATCAGTTTTAATTGGATAAGGCAAAGCCATTGGAATAGAAAAATCCAAATCAGAAAGAGAAATTGCACCGCTAAATTCAGGTGAAAACATTGTTCCTGCAAGACTTACGTGTCCTTTTAAAAAACTTGAATTAATCTGAAGAACTTCATCAAGCTTTAAGTAAGAAGTAATTTTTGCTAAATCACAATTGATATTGTTCAGTTTTAAAAGCATATTTTTTGCAAGAACATTACCGGTAAATTCAGCACTCAAAAAATCACCAGTTTTAATGGAAGCAGAAACTTCGCCATCCATACGGAAACTTCCAAACAAACCAACGTTATCCGTAGAATAGAATGTAACAATATCATCGGAAAGCATCATTGTAAGCCCGAACGGAACGGATTTTCGCACTAAAGAACCACGCAATCCAGATGATTTTACGTTTACAACCATTGCTTTTGGAATAAAAGTGTTTTCTGGAATGTAAGAATCTTCTATAGAAAAATGAAGCGGAATTTCTATATCTTTTTCACCCATATCAGCATAAACTGCGGCATCAAAAGCTCCTGTCATATTTTCAAGAGAGAACATTCCTTTAAAATCTTTAAAGCTCCAGTTGTCTGAACCGATTTTGAAATTTTCAATTGATAAATCTTTATCTTCCAGAATGACCGTTCCTGTTCCAGAAATAACTTCGGTTCCGGTAAAAAGATTAAGCTTGGAAATTTCTGCCATTGCAAACGGATGTTCAAGAGTTCCCGAAAGCGACATAGAAGCGGAAATTTCGTCATTTGCATTGTTTGATTTTGTAAATCGGCTTAATCCAAAACTGTTAATTTCTATCTGCGAACTTAAATACAAAGAACTAAGTAAATTTTTAGCAGTAAGTTCAAGACCTTCCGGATTAGAAATAGACGCATCAATTACAATTTCTTCTTCCGAAAAATGATTTTTAAGGCTTCCGGTTAAAGTTGCCGATTCAAATTGATTTCCACTCAAATTAAGGGCTAAATCTGCACTTCCATTTAAAACCGAATACATATCGGAATACGAAATTGAACTAAGTTGTGCACCATATTTTGTAGCATCCGCCGTAAACAAAAGTTTTGGATTTACATTTGCACCAGCCGACGCTTCTTCCATTTCAAAACGCGAAATTTGTAAAGAAGGTCCGTCCTGATTTGTATAAGTAAAATAACTGTCGGTAGAAAAAACAAGAGAAAGATTTCCAATTATAACCGGAAGACTATCCATTATAAGACTAGCATCAATTTTGTCTTTATTAAGCCGCAATTCAAGGTCCATTCCATAACTTCCGCTTACTTTTACAACTTCCGGCATATAAACTCCCGAAAAATGATACGGTACTGAACCTGCAATAATATCACTGTCAAAGAAAATTTCTTTTGAATCAGCCATTGTATCTAAAGAAGCAGAAGCCGTAACCGCATATTGTCCAATAATAAGCGAAAGAGAATCCAGCTGAACAGATTGTTCGTTACCGTTACCCGAAATCATGAGGTACTGAACTTTATTTCCAGTATGAGCAGCAATTATATAAGGCACATTATACGAAATCGATTTAAAATCGGTAGAAAAATACAAATCACCAGAAAGAGCGTAAGTAGAAAGAACCGGCACAACTTCCGACATTTTTTCTGCCTGCTCAAGAGGAATTACCTGCTGAACAAGTTCTGCGGCTGTATCAAGATAAATTCGATCCAAAACAACATTTGTCTGAACATAATTTGAATCTAAAAGATAACTTCCTTCTATTTTAATGCTACCGCGTTCATCACCTTCGATATGCGAGTAATCAGAAACTTCAAAATCAAAATCGTAAGAATCTTTTTGCGGAATAACCGAAAGCTGCAAAGCGGTAAGGGCTTTTTCACCAACAAAAATCTGTGGAGAAAAAAGCATGAATCCTTTATTAAGAGGGTCAAAATATAATTCTGTAGAAATCTGGCATCCGTTTGGAAGCGTATAATTTTGAATTTCAGCAAATCCCGAAATCTGGAATGTATCGAACAAAAATGAAAGATTTAGCTCACCTTCGCAATTTGGGCCCATCAGTTTTAAATAATCGATATTTACTTTTTTTTGATTTCCGTTTAGAGAAAAGGCAGCATTTGCACCACCAGGAATAATCGTTCCGGGAATATAAGCAGTTGATTTTACATTATATTTTATTGGCAGAATCTGTGCGGATTGAATATTTTGTGCGGATTGAGAGCCGGATGTTTTGTCGGAAGTTTGTGAATTGTTTTCCTGAGCCGGAATAAAAGAACTTAGGTCGCAGTCTAGATTTGCATCAAGTGTGAGCCTTAGATTTTTTAATAAATCCATCACTTCCCTGTTTACCGACGACGAAACTACTGAAAGAGGATTCAAATCCTGGGTTTTAAGACTTGCCGAAAGCGCATTATTTTCTAAATCATAAACGGCATTTATAGAAAGAGGAAAAACACTTTGAATTGTGTGAACATCAATTTTTTTATCTGAATAACCGGCAAGCAGATTTATGCTATTTAAATAAATGTCGCCGTTTGTAAGATTAAAAACATGAATCTGTAAGTTTGAATTTTCTAAAGTTTGCGCCAAGTTTCCGTTAAGGTCTACCATTGCGCTAAGTTCCATTTGATTTGTCTTAAAAAGCGATGATGCAGAACCTTTCATTGAAAATTCGATGCTTTCTTTGCGGTGAGAATTTTCTACAAGAATTTCGCGGACATTCATTCTTGCAAGCATGGCTTCAATTTCATAAATTAACGAAACATTTTTTACCGTAATATTTGCAGGAATAAAATCTTTTATAAGCTGAAGGTCAAATTGAATCTGCGGAGTTTCTTCAAGCCCGGCATTTTTTTCTATAATTGTAGTAATAAATTCAATAAGTTTTTCCAAATCTACAGAAACGCCGTCAACATAAACAGAACGCAAAAAATCAGAAAAATCACCTTTTACAAGACTCATGATTTTGTAACGGATTCTTGTATCTTTGACTGTAACAACCGCTTCGCCTTTTAAGTTAGAAGCTGTAATGTTGCGGATTTTAAAAAATGAAAGAATTGAAGGTGAAAGCGATTCATATTGAATTTCAAGTCCAATCTGATTAGAAAAAAGCGAAAACAGTTTGCCAGTTTCGGTATCAATTGTTCTTTCGACGCGTTTATACAACGGATACGCAATGGAAGCCGTTGTAATTATTAAAGCGAGAAAGATTATAAAGCTTATTTTTGTAACGCGAGATACCTTAATCTTCATATTTTTTTGCAGGAACCTTCAAACTTATTTAGTGAAAATTTTTGCTATTAGATTATACCAAAAAAATAAACAACGGTGTAGTCCTTTTTGGTGTAGTCCTTTTTGGTGTAGTCCTTTTTGTCCAAAGCCGCTATAATCAAAATATGAATAAAACAGTACTTAAAAATTTTATTGTATTTGAAGGAATAGACGGAGCCGGAACTTCAACTCAAATTCAAAAACTTGTCGCAAGTAATCCGCAAAAATTTGTTGCAACTGCAGAACCAACTTCACTTGAAACTGGAAAATTTCTGCGTCGAATGCTTTCTGGAGAATTCCACGTTGATGAACGCACAAACGCATATCTTTTTGCCGCAGACCGTTGTGAACATCTTTACGGAAAAGGCGGAATTGTAGAACTTGCCAACAGCGGAAAAATTGTTGTAAGCGACCGATACTTTTTTTCAAGTCTTGCATATCAGTCTGCATCTTGTGGAAAAGAATTGCCGGAACTTTTAAATTCGCCCTTCCCGCTCCCGGAAATACTGTTTTATTTTCAAATTAACCCGGAAATTTCTTTAAAACGAGTTGAATCCCGCAACGAAAAAAAAGAAATCTACGAAAAAATTGATTTACAGAAAAAAATTGCCGCTCAGTACGAAAAAGTAATTGCCGAATACGAAACTTCCCCAGAATACAAAGAAATGAAGGTCGTACGCATTAACGCCGAAAAATCAATTGAAGAAATCAGCGCATTTATTCAGGATTATATCACGGTTCCCCCGAAAAATTGAAGTTTTTATAACCTCTCTAATCTAAAAAAGAATTCCGCCGATAATAATTTTGTGAAAAAGAACATTCTTACAGCGGCATTTATTCTTTGTCTGATGATTATTCCTCAAAACCGTGCGAACGCTTACCTTGTTAAATATAAGGAAGATTTTTATAAACTTTACCACGTTCATCATCAGCAGTTGCCGGATGATTGTATAGAAAATATTTACTGGCTCGAAAAAGCGGCTCAAGCTGATTTTTGCAATCCGCTTTATACAGGCGTAAAAATCACTACCGAAAAAGAATGGGAAAAATACCGCTACCTGTTCCAGATGCACATTAATTTAAAACTGATTGAACAGCATTTGAGGCTAGGACGAATTTACGACAAAACCTGCATTACATTTTATGATTCTCCTTGGAAAGATGAATACCAGAGCAATCTTGAAAAAGCTCTTTCGTGTTATAAAGCAGGACTTTACTATTGGCAGGAAGCGCTTTTATGGTACGAAAAATCTGACGCGCCATCATTCAATTTTCTGTTTATTCAAGACAAGCAGAATTGGGAAGATGAACGAGAACGAATTAGAACCGGCGAACTTGATTACGAAAAAATGCTCAACCGCGAAATTGCACGTGTAGAAAAAAATCTTGCAGAATTAAAACAAATGGACGGGACTTACTAACCCCCACCCTTATACTCGCCCCTGCCAGTTCATACTAAATTCCCGTTTTGCCCTGTCGGCTGATTGTATCTGTACAAAAAAAACACTAAAATATCAATATTATGGCAAGTGAAAAATTTAAAATTAAGTATCCGGCAATCCACAGTGGAACTGCAAAATCAGAAATCTTTTTTTGCAAAGGAACTCCAGATTTAATTTCTGTATTCAAACCAGGAAAATCTGACGAGCAGAGACGTTTTTTTGTAACAGACGCAACTGTTGCAAGCCTTGATTGCATGAAAGATTTTATTGCAGAATTTGATGATGACGTTTGCGGACGTGATCAGTTGCTTATTCTAGGTTCAGGCGAGCCTTACAAAACTTTGGAAAGCGTTCTTTCTATTGTTACAAAAGCTCTTGAAGCTGGCTTTACCCGAAAAGACCTTTTTGTAGGAATTGGTGGCGGAGTTATTTGTGATATTACTGCATTTGCCGCAAGTATTTTTAAGCGTGGAGCTGCCGTTCAGTTTGTACCAACTACCCTTCTTGCCATGGTAGACGCTTCAATTGGTGGAAAAACCGGTTGTGATTTTAATAACTACAAAAACATGATTGGAACTTTCTTCCCGGCACAAAAATT
>JAILCM010000077.1 GCA_024680155.1 Treponema sp. | reverse complement strand
TTGTCTGCTTAGTCAGGCGGGTGTTGCAATCGGTCTTTCAATTGCAGCTGGAAACGACTTTCGTGAAACAATCGGGCCGGAAATCCTTCTTATAATTACTGCGACAACCTTTATTGTTCAGCTGATTGGACCAATTTTTGTAAAAATCGGTGTTACAAAGGCAGGTGAGTGCGGATTAAATGTTACTGTGGACGACATCAAGAAAAATACCCGCGTTACTGATGTTTCGTGGGGAAATATTCACATCTGTAGTTCAGAATCTCCTGCAATTGTACCGGAAACCGAGCGTCTTTTTACAATTTTGAATTCGTTCAGCAAAAACCCGAACTTAAACTACGTTGTAAAAAATAGCTCAACCGGCGAACTTGTTGGTGTAATTTCGCTTGAACATTTAAAAGATGTAATGCAGATTGGCGATTTTGCAGAAAGCATGCTTGCAATGGATGTTATGGACAAGCCGACTGTAACTTGCAAACCTTCTACAACTTTGCCAGATGCCTACAAACTTTTTGAAGAAAACGATTTGGATGCCATCCCGATTGTAGATACAGACGGAAGTCCTCTCGGAATTCTCGAAAAATCTGCCGTTGACCACTTCCTGCACACAAAAATTATTGAACTCAACCGCAAACTGGAAGAACTCGACGCGTAGTGTGTAGCCCGCTGGCGTTGGGAAAAGACTGCCGGCGGGGAGTTAGGACTTCGCTTGTTCTACCTCTAATTCCTCAACCAGTTGTAGGTAATTCCTGTAAAGAATTCGCCCTTGTTTTTGTCGGGATTTTCAAAATAGAAGCGGTATTTGTAACCAAGACTAAATTTTGAAAATCCTGAGCCAAGCTGGAATTCGTAACCTAAGGCCATGCTTTTATCGTAGGTAAAATTCAAAATGTTTCCGTTTGAAGGTGTGGCGTAGTCTACAGTGTTGTTTCCAAAAGCAACGCCGGTTTCGGCAAAAATGTTACCATACCAGGTTGTAATTGCAAATTTTGTGAGTAAACGGCCTGGGTATGTACAGTCTGAATTGTCATCGGTGTAATTTGCGTGGCTGTTTGTAACTATAAAAGCTGATGGAAAATCTGTGTAACGGCCACAAAGTCTGAATGAATAATTGAGTACAGAAAAACATCCGGTTTCAAATTCCAGTTCTGCTTCGGTTCCAATGAATGCGCGGTTCAAATTAAAATCATAAATTCCAAGAGCAAGGGCTGTTGCATCAAAAGTAATTAATCCGTCATCTTTTGTTTTGCGGCTTTGAAAAAATTCCACACCTGCCTGACCAAAAAGACTGAATGTTGTTGGTGCAGATTGCGTTATGCTAAAGATTTTTGTATCTTTTCGTTCTGCATTAAAATTCAAGCTGGAAATTATGCTTAAATTTGTTTCGTGTATGTGCTGGAATCGGTGATAAAGTGGAATTGTACAGCCTGCTACTGCAATATTTGATTCTACAAAAAAATGTTCACCAAGAAAATCTTTTCCGTTGATAAAATGATTCAGAGCAAAATCAAAATCTACAGTTCCAAATGGAATTACTCCGCCTACTGTTGCTTCAAAATTGTTGATTGAAGGATAATAAAGGCCGTCTGCAAACAAAGCTCCCTGACTTAGCTGAAGTTTTGGTGTAAGCCCAATAAAAAATCCGCCAAAACCAAAATCAATTTCGTCAGAAAAACCAAAATCTTCCATCCACACAATTGGCATATATATATAAGGCTGAATTGTCGGGAAATATTTGCGTTCATTTTGGAGAGTGGTCTGAGTTTTAAGTTCCCCGTTCGATTTTTTTGTGAGTTCATCAGGGCGGCGTGCAACTTCTTTTGGTTCAACCGGGGTAGGGGCCTCGTCTTCATCTTCTTCGGTGTCCGATTTTGTGTTTTCGTCGGCTTCGCTCAAGTTTGCATTTTCATCGGAGGAATGTGCTTTTTCGCCCTTAGTCTTCTCTTTATTTTTTTCAAGACTCTTTTCTTGTTTTTCTTCTTCCTTCTGCTTAATTCTGTCAATTGCAATTTGTTCTTCCGACGGCACTTCATACGGTTTAAAATCAGGATAATCACGCTGTAAATCGCCAAGGTGAATAATCTGGCCAGGCATAGAAGGGCCGTTTGTTTCTGGTACAACTTTCCATTCTGAATTCGGCTTCATTTTGATTACATAACCGTTTGAAGCATAAGACCAGTAATAAATTCCGCGTTCATTTTGATATGCCCAAAGTGCACCAATCGGGTCGCTTACAACTGGAACTGGTTTTGTGCAAATTTCGTCAGAATCTTCTTCTTCAATGTTAAAATCGTGGCGGGTTGCAAATTCAACGGTTGATTCAAAAACTTCAAGACGGCCGCGTTTATTATCTGTAAATAAAAGCTTTCCGTCAGAATTCCAGCTTGGGTATGAAGGGTCGCTAATTGGAACAGCGTAATTTCTGGCAACTATAATTCCACTGTCGTCAATTCCCTTAAAATTGATTTGCGGCTGATCTGGACTGAGATTTCTTGTTAAATCCAAAACGCTGACTTCGGCACAGTAACCTTGTGAAAAATCACCAACACACAAAAAGGCAACTTTTGTTCCGTCTTCATTTACGGCTGGCTGAATTAAATCATAATCAGGACTTTGTAAAAGCGGCGTAACAGTTCCAGTTTGAGTATCAACTTTTACAAGACGCATTTTAAGTCCATTCTGCTCAACTGCAACCAAAGTTTTTCCATCGCGGCTTACACTTGGTTGGAATAATGACGTATTGTTTGTAAGTTTTTTAAGTCCCTCTTCCTCATTCCACGAATATAACGCATATTCAACCTGCATTCCCGGTGCCGCATCATACCGCTCAATTGCCATGCTTGCATACAAATTGCTGTTCTGGTCCGCAGTAAGCGCGAGTTCATCACTAAAACTTCCACTGAATAAAATTGTTTCTTTAAAAACTGTGTTCAAATCTTCTTTTGGTTTTGTTTTGTGAATATAATTACTTCCCGTAATTGCAGAAGGATCTAGTTTTACCGCTGCCGCATATTGTCCATCCGCACCACGCAAAGTGATTAATGTACCATCATCCAAAACAATCGCTGGTTTATAGTAAAAAGTTCCTGTTGCACGCGGGCTTATAATCAAACCTTCAGGAATATCGCGTTCATCCTTGTATTTTTTTGCAAGAGCAATTCGTACATCGCGGTAAATGTCTTCTGCACTTTGGCCGGTCACAAATTCAACAGCTTCATCCCAATCGCCCCAAAAAGAGCGGTTTCGTTCAATATCGGCAAGTGTGTTTATTCCCCAACGGTCTGCAATTGAACGCATCATCAAATATCCAATTACATAAGACTGACCATAAGGTGGTTCTGCATCCAGACCAACATCATCATAAGAAATAAAACCGTTATCCAGTGTTGGAGCTTTGTACATAAGTTCAAAATACGGACTTCTTCCACGACCGCCGTTTGTAAGTTCAGTTTCGAGCACGGTTGTAAGTCCTTCTAAGGCCCATCCAGTTTGAGAATCAAAAGTTCTAAAAGCAGGACCAAAAACTTTTATTGGCCAGAATCCATCGGCTTTATCTTCAAAATCCATGTTTGCAACGTGAATTAGTTCGTGCGTAAAAAAGAGAGTTTTCCAGTCGTCGCGGAACGTAAAATCGGGCGTAATAACTGGAGAAGTGAACATCATGATTTCGAGCGGACTAAAAAAGGTGTACGCATTTACGGTGTTTGTACGGTCGGTAATGTAAACGTTTGTTTTTTCTTGAGGAAATCCATAGATTTTTGAAATTTTATTCCAGGCTTCGTCGGCAATTTGCGCGTAGGCTTGGGTAGTCTGACGGCTTGATTCTTCAAAAATAAAGTTGAAGTGTTCGGTTTCTGCTTTTCGCCAGCCGGTGAATTTTTGGTTTGATTGTGCAAAAAGACTGGTTGGGAACAGTGCGGTGCCGAGAATAAGTGTAAAAAATGTGAAAAAGCGTGTCCGACAAAGAATTTTTTTCAATGTGATTTTTTTTAATAAATTCATTATACTCTCCGTGATGTAGGGGTTATTTTTGATAATTTATCTTACATCAACCAGGATTTTTTGTCATGGGTTTTTAAGGGGTACCCTTAGGAGAGGGGGTAGCCGATTCTTTAGATGAGGCGCAGGGGGAGAAAAGCTTCGCTAATGAGTTTTGCATTCGATATTGTTAATCGAAGTTTGCAAAACTCACTTCCCCTCACATAATTATGCTTACAATTCTTCTTTTTATTTTTGGTACACTTTTTATTGGTTATGATTTTGCTCTTATAATTTCTTGTCCGGGAACTTTTTGGGATAATGTGTTTTGTTTTAGTCATGTGTGGTCGGCTGCGGGTTTGTATTTAATTTTTGTTGCAATCTGGCGGCTTAAAACTGGAAAATCCTTTTGGAGTGTCTGGAAAAAATGGGTAAAAATTGCGGTTAGCGCTTTCGTTTTTGCTGGTGTGGTAATTAGTATTGTGAATTTGTGTTTTATCTGTAATCCAAAACTTGCAAATGATGAAGAACCAGTTGATTACGTGATTTTGCTTGGCGGTGGAATTGATAAAAACGGAAAACTTCCTGATTCGGTTTTGTGCCGCGTAAATAGAACTGCCGGATACATGAATGCCCACAAAAATACAATTTGTGTTGTTACAGGTGGAACATTGCATTTTTTACCGTACGCCGAAGCTCCCGAAATTAAACGTCAGCTTGTTGCCGCGGGAATTGCAGAAGAACGCGTACTAATAGAAGAAAACGCTCTGGATACAATTCAAAATTTTAAATACAGCACGGTTATTCTTTGTGAACACGAAAATAAATCTACGGAACAGATTTTGCAAAGTAAGATTGCCGTTGTTACAAGTGATTTTCATTTACGACGGGCTGAACGGCTTGCGGCGAGAATGGGCTTTACCAATATAAGCGGAATTGCAGCTTCAACGCCAGCTTTTAAAGTTCCACACTCTTATTTGCGTGAAATTGGTGCTTATATCAAACTGAACGTGCGAATTCTGCTTACCGGTGAGCCAAAAAAACTGATTTAATTTCCGCGCTTTTGTAGGAATGATTTTTCTCACAGTAAATAAAAATCTTTTGAATTAACGAAGTCTCATGTTATAATTTTATATTCATATAATAGAAATATAAATGTTTTTCAGGAGATTCTTATGAAGAAAGATTTCAAAATTGGATTATTATTTCTTTGTATTTTTTGTTTTGCAAGTTGTAACTTGATTATAGGTGGTTCAAAAACAGAAAACGGCAAAACTGTAAAAAATCCGACAGTAAGTAGCGAACGAAGTGCAAATCTTGATTTTATTTTTAATACTCAAAGTTTAGGTTCTACAACAATTGTAATCAAGCGTAGTGAGTGGAATAAGCTTTGCGATAATTACCGCTATTTTTATAAAAACGAAAATTGTGTAAAAGCTGAATCATATATTTACGAAAAGGACGGAAAAACTTGGGAATTAAAAGATGTTGGTTTCCGTTTGCGTGGTAATACAAGCCGTTTTTGTCCTCAAGGTTATGATAATGGCCGTGAACAGGATGTACCAAATGTTGGTTGGAGTAAAGATTATTACGATTATATAGCGTCAAATCCTAACAACAAAGATTACCGCCAGAGTCATTTTAAAGTAGATTTTGAAGAATTTTGTGCTGATGGAGAAGAGCAGAAACTGGCTGGTTGTATGAAAGGTGTTGCTCTAAAACGCATGGACGGTTCTTGTACCCGCGAAATTTTCTGCTATGATTTATTTCATCGTTATGGAATTTGGACAGCTCCTCGTGCAAGTCATACAAAAGTTACAATTAAGTTTATTGAAGATGAAAAAAATCCTTCTGCAACAGAGCCGTCAACAACTGTAAATTATGGCGTTTACGAAATGTTCGAAGAAGTAAACAAGCAGTCTTTAAAAGCTCGCGATAAAGATGAAAATTCTGCTAATAATGCGTGGAAAAACAGCAAAGGAAATTTGTGGAAGTGTGCCGGTTCAGCTTTGACTGGAACTTGGGGAATGGGCATTGAAGATATAAGAATTATAATGAGAGGCGAACAGAAACCCGCAGAAATGGAAACAAATGGTCGTGAAGATGAAACTCGTGTTGGTTATGTCTGGACTCGTCCTGTTTTGGATTTAAAAACAAACAAAGATAATTACGATGTTGCAGCTGCTGAATTTACTAGTTTTATAAATGATTTGAATGCTCTTCCAAATCCATCCACCGAAAGCGACAACAATTCCATCAATGAAATAAAGGAATTTTACGAAAAATGGTTTGATGTAGACTTTTTGTTAAAAACATACGCTGTAAATATTTTATGCGGAATGGATGATGATTATTGGGGAAATGCAAATAATTATTATTTGTATTTTGATACTGGTTCCGAAAAATCTACTGGAAAAGTTTATTTTATTCCTTTTGATTATGATAACACTCTTGGTTGTTCAATTAAAGATGGTGGTTTTAAACATAATCCGTTGAACTGGGGGCGTGGTGAAAATCGTCCTCTTATTGATAAACTTTTAAAGGTTCCAGAATACAAGCAGAAATTTATAGAACTTTTACTGGAAGTTAGCGCAGAAAACAGCGAATGGACTTTTGAAAAAGGCAGCGAACGCTTTTTAAATTGGAAATCAATGGTAGAGCCTTATCTTTACAGTTCAGATTTAGCAGCTGGTCATTGTGGAACATTAAATTGGTATGATTCATCTTGGGGCCCAAGCGGTTACAAACTCACTGAATATGCAAATAATCTTTACGATGCAACCAGATTCTATTTCCGTCTTAATCTTGGTCAGGAAGTTGGAGGTTTGGATTCAGGTTCTTCCGAAAAGGTGATTACAAATCCTAGTGGTTTGGGTGGAAGTTCAAATTGTAAGTTAGAAGTTCAGGTTAAGGATGACGGGCTTCGTATTAAAAAATCTCATAATTCTGCATGGGATCACGTTGCAATTCATGTTTATGATGAAACCGACGGCGTAGAAAATGCAAGAATTTCAACAAATCAAAATGCAAACGAATTTTTGTATCCGTTTGTGCAGAAAGGTCATCTTTACACAGTATGGCTTACACTTCAGTCCGAAAAATACAGCTGGTATTATCTGGATGCAAAAAGTGAAGGAATTAGTGTGCTTGTGCAGGCTGATGGCGGAATTGGCAACTATAGAATTACAAATTCTGGCTATCGTTATTATAGTCAAAATTATTCAATCATTTTTGATGACCTGCAATTTATTGAACCAGATGTAGATTACCAGAATGAACGTATAGAAGGAACAATCTGTGATGATGGAGATTGGCACGGTAACACAATTTATCCGAATAATCTTAAAATTACAAAATCACTTACAACTTCAAGTTTGGATTTAAGTTCTAAAAAGGACTTTTTGCGTGGTAAAACTCGCATCTTTGTTGATATAAACAAGAAATTTACGTATAAAAATCTAAATTACGAATACACAATCGTTGCAAATTATGACAATTTCTTTGTAGATACAAATCAAGACGAATCACAAGCTGAAATTCCTCAAACTGATGCTCCAAAAGAAATTATAGAAGAAGAGACTGGTTCATCTGCGGATAAGGATGGTGAAACAGTTACAGTTAGCAAAGCGATGCAGAATCCGGATAGAAAAACTTCAAGTCAGGTTATGCTTTCTGTAACTCCAAAATACAATGGTCTTTATATAGAAAAATCGCATAATGAAGTTTGGGATCACGTTTCAATTCATGTTTACGATCAGACTGCCGGAATTGAAAATATAAGAATTGTTACAAATCAGTTTTCTAATAAATTCTTGTATCCTTTTGTTCAAAAAGGCCATGAATATAAAGTCTGGCTTACAGTTCAGGCTGAATCATATAGTTGGTATTATTCAAATTTTAGTGATGTAAGTGTTTATGTTGAAGCTGTTGGTGGAAAAGGCAATTATTGGATAGACTATTCTAATTACCATTATGATAGTCCGTCTTATTCAGTTGTATTTGATGATTTTGTTTTTGCCCGTCCTCAGCTTGATGGAGTTACTCCTCATATTGATGGTGCAATTTATTATAATGATGATTGGAATGGAGAAAGTCGTTGGCCAAATAATTTACCTTTGAATAATTCAACTGTAGATTTAAGCTCCGAAAAAGAGTTCTTATTTGGGCAGACAACCATTTTTGTAAGTCTTTCGCTTAAATTTAGATACGAAGGCATTGATTACGAATATACTTTCCTTGAAAATTATGGAAACCTTTTTATTGATACTAATAAATAAATGTTTTATTTCTAAAATCAAGGCGGAGCAATTATTTTGTTCCATCTTTTTTATTTTACTTTTTGGATTTCATAAGTTATATTAAATATTAGAGGTATATATATGGCAAAAGACTTAAAAGGTACACAGACAGAAAAAAACTTGCAGACTGCATTTGCAGGAGAATCTCAGGCACGAAACAAATATACTTATTTTGCAAGTGTAGCTAAAAAAGAAGGCTACGAGCAGATTTCGGCACTTTTCTTAGAAACAGCTGAAAATGAAAAAGAACACGCTAAAATGTGGTTCAAGCATCTTGGTGGAATTGGTGATACAGCTGCAAATCTTAAGGCTGCTGCAGACGGCGAAAACTTTGAATGGACAGACATGTACGCAGAATTTGCAAAAGTTGCACGCGAAGAAGGTTTTGAACTTATTGCAAAACAGTTCGAAGGTGTTGCTGCAATCGAAAAACATCACGAAGAACGTTACCGCAAACTTTTGAAAAATCTGGAAGATAAAGTTGTTTTCTCTAGTGAAGGCGATGCAATCTGGCAGTGCAGAAATTGTGGTCACATCGTTATTGGAAAAGAAGCTCCAAAAGTTTGTCCTGTTTGCGCTCATCCACAGGCATACTTCCAAATTGAAGCTCAAAACTACTAGGCACTAAGTTTTTCGGGGCTCCCCCGAAAAGAAAAACGGGCAACTGAATGTTGTAATTTCAACAGACAGTTGCCCGTTTTTTTTATAGTTTAGTTCAAAATGATTTGGCTAAAAATTGCTAGAACTTACTATTTATCGTTGCTGTAATCGTAGTCAGATTCAACTGGAGTAGCAGTTGTGTTTGCAGCAGGAGTACTTTCGTACTGGTAAGCATATTCAACCTGAGCAACAAGTTCATTTACAGTTGTTCCGAATTTTTCTGTAATCTGGTAAGTTGTTACTTTTGTGACATTTCCAGAATTATCAGCTTTAATTACAACACGCTGACTTATTGTTTTATTGCTGTCGTAGCTTGTAATTTCGCTAAGAAGTCCGTTAGAAGCATAGCGGAAAACCTGCTGTGAAGAAGTTTTTGTAAAGTTTTCAAAAGTTGTAATACTTTCAAGGCGGCCATCAGCAGAATATTTGTAAGTCTGTTCTTCATCAAGAGAACCGTCAGCAGAATACTGAGAAACAAGTTCAAGTTTTCCATCAGAAGAATATTTAGAAATTGATTTCCAGATTAAAGCGCCATCACCGTCGTAACCAGATTCATCTGTTGTGTTGCCTGTGTAAGTATAAATTGTTCTTGCTTTGAGCACGTTGTCTTTTCCGTATTCAGAAGAATCATATTTTTTCCCATCTTTATAAGTTGTAACGTTCTTCCAAACAAGATTTGAATTTGAATCATAAGTTGCCTGTTCAATTAATCTGCCTTCTGAATCATAATTGCAGATTGTTCTGTTAAGAAGCGAATCTCTTGGTGTAAGTTCAGAAATTTCAATTTCTTTTCCATTTGAATTAAAAATTCTGACTGTTTTAGAATCTGGCACTCTATAGTATGTACCGAATTTTGAAGAAATTGCGTAATCCGTCTGGGTGCTGCTTTTTACACCACTACTAACTGGCATTACTGTAAAAACATCAATTGCGAAAGCTGAAATACTCATAGCTCCTGCAATAATAAGACCCAAAACCTTTTTCATGAAGACCTCCACTTTTAGTCTTGTTTTTGAATTTTATATTACTTTCCTATTATACGATTTATTATATAATATGATAACACTATTGTATAATATTATAACACGACTTTAAAAAAATTATAGGAAAATTTTATGAATTTTCACGAACTTCAAGATTTTATTGCACTTGCCGAGGATTTGCATTTTGGAAGAACTGCTTCTAAGCTGAATATGAGTCCGTCTGCTTTAAGTCGGGTGATTTCCAGGCTGGAAGAGGAAGTTCAAACTGTTTTGATTGACCGCAGTAATAGACAGGCAAAACTTACGGAAGATGGACGCACTTTTTATAAATTTGCAAAAGATACAACAGAAAAATACAAGGATTTGATTCAAAATTTTTCGGGTGGAAAGGGTGTTTTACGCGGAACTCTTCATCTTTATGCTTCGGTTACGGCCTGCTACAGTGTTCTTCCCGATTTTATAAAAAAATTTACGGCAAAATATCCCGAAATTCAGCTTTCTGTAGAAACAGGCGATCCAGCGGGTGCAATTGCGGCTGTAAAAAATGGAAGTGCGGCTTTAGCGGTTGCGGCAATTCCCGAAAATGGTGTTGCTTCTATGGAAACTGTGAGCGTTTTACGAACTCCTTTGATTTACGCGGCTGCAAAAAATGGTCCTTACACACAAGTTCAAGGCTCTCCACAAGATATTGTTTCTTCTGTTCCGCTTGTTCTTCCAAAAACAGGACTTGCCCGAACTCGTTTTGATAAATGGATAAAATCGCGAAACGTAAAACCGATTATTGCGGCAGAAACGGAAGGAAATGAGGCAATTTTAAGTTTAGTTCAGCTTGGTTTGGGGATTGGGCTTGTTCCGCAGATTGTTTTGGAAAATGGTCCGTATAAAGACGAATTTGTAATTCATCAGGCGGGAAATGCACTTGGCTATTATGATGTTGGATTTATCCGCAAATCTGATATAACCGGAACAACGTTGAACCGTCGCATTCAGCAGGCAGTTGAAGATGTACTCGGCGCTCGTTTTTAGATGGATTTTTTGTGGCGGCTTGATTTAGCGTGGCGGTTGAAGTAGTGTGGAGCGACGGCATTTTTGAGAGGGATTCCAGGAGGATTTGATGACTGAAAAGCAGTGGGAAGTTTTTTGTAAATTTAATGAAGAATTTAAAAGAAAAGTTGAAGAATGGAAGCAAGTGGCCCCGGAATTAACTGATTTACAGAGGAAGGCGGCGTTGGATGCAAAAACTCCCGAATATCCGTTTGAAACTTCGGTTGTTTATAATCGCGATTTGGATAAACTTACAAAAGATGATGAAATTAAATTGATTGTGATTGGCGATAATCCTGGAAAAGATGAACAGCTTGCAAAAAATAACCGCTATCTGGTGGGGCAGGCCGGAAAAATTGCCGACGGATTTTTTAAGAAGAATGCGGAACTTGGCGTAGATTTTAGAAAAAACGTGATAATCTTGAATAAGACGCCCGTCCACAGCGCAAAGACCGTTCAGCTAAAAAAAATGATGCAGCTTGGTGGCGAAAAAATTGAGCGTCTTATTTTGGAAAGTCAGCTTTGGATGGCAGAAAAGACCGCAGAATTCTTTGTGGACTTTTTGAAGTCGGCTGCCCCACAAACTCAACAATGTCATTCCCAGAACGTGTCATGTCAATCACAACTCGTATCATTTCATTCTCCTGCTCGACAGGAGAATCTTTTGTCACCGGAATCAATCACTTCTCCCGAACTATGGCTGGTTGGCTATTCAGAGCTTAAAGATAAAGGATTTTTCAGTTCTTACCGCGATAAGTTAAAGTCTACAATTTTGGAAAAATCTGGTTCGTGCGGGGCGGAAGACAAATCTTGTGGGGGGCGGGCAGACGGCACAATTTCTAAAAAGACTCCTTTCACCGCGTGGGATGGAGTTTACGTTTTTCAGCATTTTTCTATGAACCGTTTTACAATTGATTTGCGTGAACAGACGGAAAGTTTGAACTCGGATTTAATTGGACGAGCGACGGCAGGGGAAAATATTGGGGTGGTTCAAAGCTCTTGCGACGACAATTCTTCCCTTTTGCATCAAATCCATTTTGTTGGAAAAAAACATAAGGAGGAAATTTTTGGCTTGTAATATGATTGAAATAAAAGATTTTTCGGCGGCGACACAGGCATTCGGCGAGTTTGATTATATTTTTTTTGATTTGGATGGAACACTTACCGACCCTGCCGAAGGAATCACGAATTCGTTTGTTTATGCTTTAAAATATTTTGGACTTGAAATTCCTTCTTACCAGAAATTGTGCAGTTTTATTGGTCCTCCGCTAATTCAAACATTCAAAAAAGAATTCGGTTTTACAGAAGAAAATTGTACGCTTGGAGTAAAAAAATACCGCGAATATTTTGCTCAGAAAGGGCTTTTTGAAAATAAAGTTTACGCTGGAATCCCGGAGTTTTTGGCGGAACTTAAAGAGAGCGGCAAACATCTTGCAGTTGCAACTTCCAAACCTGAAGAATATTCAGTAAAAATCCTGGAACATTTTGGGCTTGCACAATATTTTGAACAAATTTGCGGAAGTGCCATGGATGAGAGCCGAAGTAAAAAAGAAGATGTGATTGCCTACGCTTTGCAAAAAATGAATGTTTCCGACAAATCAAAAGTGCTTATGGTTGGCGACCGCGAATACGACATAATCGGGGCAAAAGTGAACGGTTTAAAAAGTTGCGGCGTTTTGTACGGTTATGGTTCACGGCAGGAATTTATTGAAGCCGGCGCAGATTATTTAATTGAAAGTGCAGAGTAAATCGATTTTTTATTGTTGCCCTAAAGTTGATTTTTCGTATATTATCAAATTATGTTATTTCCAATTATCGCTTATTCGGCTTTCGGGCTTTTGTGTGTATGGTTCATTATTTCTGGTGTAAAAAAGATTAATGAAGTAAAACATTCTCAGTCACTTGAAGATTTGTACACCGACGAAAAAGAACACGACGAAGCAATAAAAAATGCGGCCGAGTTTGAAAAAGGTTATTTTGAACGCGTTCGTAATGGTGAGCAGACTCAGCAGTTTCTTGCAGTTGGAAGCCAGATTGCAAGTTCGATGATTCGCAGTCTTTTGTTTGCAGAAAATATCCCGACTTATACAGAAAATGAACACGTAAATTCTATGTATTCGTTGAATAATCTTGCCGCCTCATCCGCTTTTTCTATAAAAGTTTACATTCTTGTTGCTGATTACGACCGTGCCCACGAAATTGTATGCGATTTTATTAATAAGCACGAGGCAAAACAAGAAGTTGAAAGTGACGAAAAATCAGCATCCTCTGAAGCTACCGCTCAAAAAATTGCAAAAAAGGTTGCGGCTGGTGTTGTAACAGGCTGTTTCTTTATTCCAATGCCAGACGGTTCCGAAGAAAAAATGCTTGGAATCACAATTTTACCAAAAGTGGATGCATAATTTTTTTTAATTAAGTGCAAACTAAAGCGGATTTTCGAAAGTATGCTGTTCAACTTTGTTTAAAAGAGCAATGTATTTTTGTTCAGTCGTGTCATCACGAATAAAAAGAATGAATCCTCGGCTTTTTTGCTTATCTGATAATCGTTCTATATTGATTTTGTAGATTTTTTCATCCTTTTCTTTATAAAAAGTATTAAAAGTTGCGTTCGATTCAAAATCTTTTAGTCGGCTGATAATTTCATTTGTAATTTCGGCATTTGTAAGGGCCGATTTATCAACTCGCAAATCATTCAACTGAGGAAAAACTTCTTTTGCAGCATCGTTACTTCCAAGATAGTTGAATTTTCCATCAAAAGAAGCATATCCTGTCTTGCTTACACGGACAAGTTTTTCTACAGCAATTTCTGGAATGTCGTACAGTGCAATACGAATAATAATCGCAAAAAAGAAAAATTCACAAAGAACATACATCAGCGGTGTAAATTCAATTGAAAGTCCAACAAATTTACTTCCAAAGAACATCAAAATTATGTAAAAATCACATCCCAAAAGCAAAAACAAATTATTCCGGGAAGCTTCGTTTTTTTTGCGGAAGGCTTGAATAATTCCACCAACAGAAATCAGCAGATAAATGAAAATTTGAATGTAATAAAGTGTGTGAATTGGACCGTATTGTTTATGGATTACAAGCTGGCCGTTTACCATATTGGCTGTAATGTTCCGGTAAAAGATTTTTGATGAACCGATTGTAAGCGAACAGACAAAAATAACGGTTGAAAAAAACATAAATAAAAGTTGAACCCATTTTTTTGTGTTAATTTTGCAAAGACTTAAGATTGTGAGCATCAAAAAAAGATTAAGATAACAGCCGCCAAGATAAGTGATTTTTATTCCAAGAATAGCTTCTGATAAAGTTGTTGCGTTATGAACCATCAAATAACCAAAATTTGCAATTGGAATGAGCGAAAATAGCAATGAAATAAAGACAGGAAAACGTTTTCGCCAAAGTGCAGAATAAACTCCTACCATCAGAAGAGAAATTGCATATAGTATTATATAATACATTTTCATAAACTATAATTATAAAGGAGAAGTTTTGGATTGTAAAATTTATGAAGGACAATGAATTTGGGAAATTAAAAAAACTAAAGATAAATTTTAGAAACAAGATTTTTGGAGCGGGGGGGGGTAAGGAAAGGCCGGACGATACCAATCAATCCTGACCAATCCTAACAAATCACATTTTTGACTATTTAAAGAAAATCTGAAGTGCGTGGTACAAATCAAGCTGCCATGCCTTCATGTCGTGAACTCCGCCAGGAATTAAATAAAAGTCGTAATTTTTTCTAGGAACGAGTTCAGGGCATTTTTTCAAAGTTTTTTCCATAATGTCTTTGTGTTCTTCAAAAGCGATGTCTTTGTCGCCGTTGCAGCAGAACATATAATCAAGTTTTAATCCTTTTTCTTTTCCATCAGCGAGCGTCTTACAAATGCGGCTAACTTCTTTTTCATGGTCACCAAACGGACCGCAACATCCAGAAAATGGTCCATACCAAGAGAATAAATCAAAATTGTTGTAGAAAGCGGCTCGGTAAGTGGTCATTGAACCAAGCGACAGCCCCGCAAATGCACGGTGATTTCGAGTAGCGATAAGATTTTTTTCGCTTACATCGCCATCAGCAAAGGTAGAATATTTTTTTTCAATAGCAGGAATCAAATCTTTGCGAAGTTCATCCTTAAACTGTTCTGGACGTGCTTCGTTTATTCCGCCGTTTTCCCTGTCCTTTGCGTTTCTATAAAATGTCGGTGTTACGATGATGCACGGCTTGCATAATCCCTGAGCAAACATATTATCAAGAATCGTAACTGTTTCCGGGAACATCTTGAACCACCAGTCTTCGTTTACACCGCCACCGTGCATCAAATACAAAATATCATATTTTTTAGAAGCGTCGTATCCATAAGGAACATAAACCCACGCACCTTTTTGCAGTTTTTCTGCGGATTTCTGGGCATTTGCGGTGGCGTTTTTTTTGCCTGTTCCATCAGTTTCTTCATAAACGCGGCTTTCGTATTCAAAACGCTCAACCGTTCCATTTTTGTCACATTCTTTCAGCATTTCTGCCGGCATTTCGTAAATATAATTCATTTTTTTCCTCTTAAATTAATTTTACAACGCAAATGCTAAGCGGACAATAGAGTAGTTTTACTGATAATTTGTTGAAAATTACACAAAAAGCTAATAATATCATCAATAAAGGAACCAAAATGAAAACTCTCGTAAACACAACACTCTGCTATATCCAAAAAGACAACTGCTACCTCATGCTGCACCGCATCAAAAAAGAGCATGATTATAACCACGACAAATGGATAGGCATAGGCGGCAAGTTTGAAAACGGCGAATCCCCCGAAGATTGTGCCCTCCGCGAAGTTTTTGAAGAAACTGGTCTTACAATTGCCCCCATAGATTTGGAATATTGTGGAATTGTAACGTTTGTAGATGTAAGTAAGTCTGATGAACCATACACCGAGTTCATGCATGTTTTTCGTGCACGTAATTTTACTGGCGAGCTGCTAACCGATTGCCCGGAAGGAGTTCTTGAATGGGTTCCGATTGCAAAATTAAAAGAACTCCCTCATTGGCAGGCCGACGAGATTTTCTACGATTTTCTTGCACAGAATCATCCGTTTTTTTCATTGAAGTGCGTTTATAAAGATAATAAACTTATAGAGACATTTTTAGGCGGGCAACCATACGAGCATTGGAAGAAGTAGCCGTTTTTTTTGAGACGTATTCAGTTTGAGGCGTAAGTTTTAGTGCGTTTTGGGGGCGGGGCGGCCATTTTATTTCAGGCTGAAACTTTCCGGCAGTAATTCGCCTAATGTAAAGATTTTTTGTTTGCCTTTACCGTTTACTAGAACGATTTTAAAATCGTGGGTACAAAATTCACTTAAAACCTGGCGGCAAACTCCACAAGGCGGGCAAAAATCTTCAATCACAGGATTTCCATCTGCGTTTTCCGGGCCACCTGCAATAGCAATCGCTTCAAATTCAAGGCTTCCTTCACTCACAGCTTTGAACACGGCAGTTCGTTCTGCACAATTGCTTGGTCCATAAGCGGCATTTTCAACATTGCATCCAGTCCAAACTTTTCCGTTTTTATCCAAAAGTGCAGCGCCAACGTGGAAGTGCGAATAAGGTGCATAAGAGCGTTTTGTCATTTCGATTGCGGTTTTTACTAAAGTGTCATAGGTCATTTTTTTCCTTCTTCCTCTTTCAAATTTTCAATGACGCGGTTAATCGAATTAATAAAATCCGAAAGTTTTTCCAAATCTTTATGCAGGGCAAGTTTGTAGAAAATCTGTGTACCGATTTTTTCCGGGGCAATCATTCCCATGTCTTTTAAAACTTTGAGGTGGTGTGAGATGGCTGGACGGCTGAGTTTTGAATTTTCGGCTAGGTCGGTTACGTTAATTCCTTTTTCTCCGGCGGCGGCAATGTCTATAATCAACTGCTGGCGGAATTCATCTCCTAAGGCGATAAAAAGCGGCAGGCAAGAATGTAGAATTTCTCTTGTATTGTGAAGTTCTTCTTTAGTAATCATTTTTTTTCCTAAACTTTTAAGCGGTTAATTCTATTTTATGGGGCAGATTTTCTTTTGTCAAACTCCGTTTAAGTTTTTTTACCAATTTTTTGAATTTTTTTTGCGAATTCTGTTGACGATTATACGTTAAGTTATTATCTTTGTTAATATGTTTAAGCGTTTAAGTAATTAAACTAATAAACTAATGACTAAGTGTCATTTTCGGGCTTGACCCGGGAATCTATCTTGGAACCATTTTTTTTGGAGGCAGTTCTAGATGAATTTTGCTAAAAAATTTTTTAAACATCCGTGGCTGATTATTGCAATTTGCGTTGTGATAACCGGTGTACTTGGATTTTTCATCAAGGATTTGACAATTGATAATTCAATCCGTC